>CAIKOD010000064.1 GCA_903828975.1 uncultured Methanomicrobiales archaeon
AGGAACTCCACGGTACCCGCATTAGTATAACCTGATGCCTTTGCAACCGCTATGGCCGAGGCCGACATCCGTTCCCTGAGTTGGTCGGTCATAATCGGGCAGGGTGACTCTTCCACCAGTTTCTGGTGCCGGCGCTGGATGGAACATTCCCTTTCAAAGAGGTGGACCGTGTGACCATGTTCATCTGCGAGGATCTGGAACTCAATATGGCGGGGCTTCACCAGGTACTTCTCGATAAAGACGGTGGAGTCCCCGAAGGCAGAACCGGCGATCCGCATCCCTGCATTGATCGCATCTTCAAGGCCTGCCTCGTCCTCGACAATCTGCATGCCAATGCCGCCGCCACCGGCACTTGCCTTCACAAGGACCGGGTACCCGATTTCCTCCGAGATTTTCCGGGCTTCATCAACATTCTGAACTCCGCCCTCTGTCCCCGGGACTACCGGTACACCGACATTCCTCATTGTTTTCTTCGACCCGATCTTTGAACCCATCATCTCGATCGTCTGCCATGACGGCCCGATGAAGGTCACACCCTCCTGCTGGCAACGGTGGGCAAACCGGTAATTTTCAGCAAGGAACCCATATCCCGGATGTACCGCCTCAGCACCTGATTTTTTTGCAACTTCTAAAATCCGGTCAATATTTAAATAACTCTTGGATGGCGGGGCTTCGCCAACATGGAATGCCTCATCTGCATATTTTACATGGAGGGAGTTTATATCCGCATCAGAATAGATCGCGACAGTTTCCACTCCCAGCTCACGGCAGGCCCTCATCACCCGTATCGCAATCTCGCCCCGGTTTGCGACCAGTATCTTCTCAAAAAATTTCATTCCACCACCAGGAGGACATCGCCATTCTGGACGACGTCTCCTGCATCAACATAGATTTCAGTAACGTGTCCGTCAACAGGGGAGTGGATTGGGTTTTCCATTTTCATGGCCTCGAGCACGACGAGAAGGTCTCCCTTTTTGACTTCTGCACCCTGGCTGACCGCTACTTCAAGGACCATTCCCTGCATGTTACTCTTGATACCGCCCCTGATATCCCCGCGGGGGATCTTCGGCACCGGGGAACCCGATTTTTCCACGGTGCTTCCTTCCACCGAGACGATGCGTACTGAGAAGATCTCTCCGTCGACTTCCACCTCCATCGAACTTGGCATCTCGGGAATCCCTGCAACCGGCGCCTTTTTCGAAGGGATGACCTCGGCAATCCGCTCTCCCTTCAAAAACGACGGGGCGATGGCCGGGTACAGGATATAGGTGAGTACATCCTCTTCCTTTTTCACAAGGCCCGCTTTGATCGCCTCTTCTTTCATTTTTGCGTAGGAGGGAGGGAGGAGATCTGCGGGGCGGACCGTTATAACCGTTTCATCCCCGATGATCTCTCTCCGGATCTCGTCACTAATCGGGGCTGGTGAGCGCCCGTACAGGCCCCGTACGTAATCTTTCACCTCGTTTGTCACGTTCTTGTACCGTCCGCCCATCAGTACATTCATGACGGCCTGGGTACCGACGATCTGCGAGGTCGGCGTAACAAGAGGCGGGTACCCCAGGTCCTCTCTTACCTTCGGTATCTCGGAGAAGACATCGTCCATCCGGTCAAGGGCGTTTTGTTCCTGTAACTGTGAAACGAGGTTCGAGATCATGCCCCCGGGCAGCTGGTAAATCAGGACGTCACTATCCACACGTTCTGATATCGGGTTGATAAGCCCCTCGTACTGCCCCCTTATCCTTAAACAGGCATTTCTCAATTTGCGAAGGGCAATAAGGTCTATTCCCGTATCCCTCGGGGTGCCCTCCAGCGAGGCAACAATACTTTCGGTAGGGGGCTGTGAAGTCCCGAGCGAAAACGGGGACATCGCCGTATCCAGGATATCCACCCCGGCATCGATTGCTGCCTGATAACTCATGGGCGCAATACCACTCGTTGAATGGCTGTGGAGGCATACCTTGACATCAATCTCATCTTTTATACCCGAGATCAGCTCGCGGGCGGACTTCGGCATGATGAGCCCGGCCATGTCCTTGATACAGATCGAATCACAATCTTTTGCATAGAGCTCTTTGGACATTTCGATAAATGTCTTCGTGGTATGGACCGGGCTTGTTGTATAGCTGATCGCGCACTGGAGATGCGCCCCGACGTCCTTTACCTTCGCAATGGACCGTTCCATGTTCCGGATATCGTTCAGTGCGTCAAAGACCCGGAAGACATCCACACCGTTTTTCCAGGAGAGTTCTACGAATTTATCAACCACATCGTCAGAGTAATGGCGGTACCCGACAAGGTTCTGGCCGCGGAGCAGCATCTGGATCGGGGTCCTTTTCAGCTCGGCCTTTAAGAGGCGGAGCCGTTCCCATGGGTCTTCCGCAAGGAACCTGATTGCGGTATCAAACGTCGCGCCACCCCATGCTTCCACTGAAAAAAAGCCGATATTATCGATCTCCTTTGCTAAGGAGAGCATATCATCAGTCCGCATCCTGGTCGCGATAAGAGACTGGTGTGCGTCTCTCAGCGTAGTATCCGTGATTAGTAATTTTTGGGGACCGGCAACACTCATTCTGCACCTCAAATAGAATGCGGGAACTTGTCGCAAATTGGGAAGCTAAAGCCTCACAAAAGTTCAATGTAGAAGTATAAAAACATCACGAACCGGGAGGATTGCAATGAATAACATACAGATCGCCACGATCCCACTGACATAATCCAGGATCTCCGGATGGAACCGTGGGCAGAGGGTCCCTCCGTTCCTGTATCCCCGCACGGTGAGGAGGTCTGCCTGGTCATGTGCACGCCGGATCTGGTTCAGGACAAACATCCCGATTACCGGTACCAGGGTGTGAAAACCCAGAGGTACTCCCTTCTGGCGGAGTGCAATCCGTATCTTCGAACTGTCATCTTCGAGGTCGTTGAGGGTCTCCATGCTCATTTCTGCAATTAAACCCGGATCAAAGCCACGGGGCCCAAAGAGCCATACTGATACCCTGAAGAATTCTCCCGGTACATACGCGGTATAGGCGTAGAGTGCGAGCAGAAGAATGACCGTCATACGGATGAAATATGACAGGCCATTCCCGGTTGTGACCTCTGTAATTACCGAGACCACTATAATCATGGAGAGAAAAAGTACGGCCGCGGGTTTTTTTATACACTGGAACCTCCCTGGAAGGCAGATCCAGTACAGGAAAGCAAGCGCGGCCCCGGCAATGCTGATAAACGCCGCCACCGAGAGCACGATAATAACAAATATCCTTATTCTCGGGTCCTGCATGCGACCTCCATAACAGACTCGGGAGAGATATTCCCCGGCACCAGGCCCCGTTTAAGGAGGTCCCGGATATGACGTGGTGCAAGGCTCCACCGGGGTATAGCCGCCGGTACACGTCCGCATGAAACAAGGGTCCCTTCCTTCATCTCCCAGATACAGTCCACCGGGGGGAGCCAGGTCTGCTCATGCGTGCAGATTATTACGGTGCCATACCCGCGCTCTGTTATCCTCCTGCAGATCACCCTTTTTTCACGGCAGTCAAGGGCACTGAACGGTTCATCAAGTATGAGGAGGTCTGCATCCGCAGACAGTACACACCCGAGGTGCAGACGTTTCAGTTCCCCGCGTGAGAGCGCATTCACGTCCTGCTCCCCGCGGGTAAAAAGCCGGGTGGACGCAAGGATTGCTTCCGGGTCAAGGCCCCACGATCGGATCTCATCGTTTAAGGTAATCCCGGTCGTATGGTGCTCGGGGAACTGCATGGATAGGAGGGATTTCCGAATTCCCATCCGATGAACAGAACCCGCTCCAGGTGGTACCAGGCCTGATGCAATAAATGCCAGTGTAGATTTTCCGCTCCCCACCAACCCGCTGACGAGATGGACCCCCTCTTCGAATATACCGTTCGCGGTGAACCTGAACTGGTCCCGCTTATAACTGACCTCCTCAAAAGTGAGAGTCAACAGGAAAGCCTCCAGGAGAGGGGATACAGGCAGTCCCCTGATAATTGGGAAAAAACTTCCTGGGGCGTACCGCTTCTGGTAACAAAACCGCCTTCAAGGAGAATTACCTGGTCGGCACGCGTTGCCATTTCCATGTCCTGCGTACACCAAATGACGTACAACGCCTGCGAGTTCCGGGTCAGCCGGGAAAGGGTGCTGGAACTCACCGGGTCAAGGTGAGAATCAGACTCATCCAGTACCAGGACGAGAGGTCTCGTCACCATCGCCGTAGCCAGGGAGACCAGGACTTTTTCCCCGCCGGACAGGTCGCGTGTCAGCCTGCCCAGGAGGTGGCTGACGCCGGCATCCTGCGCAACGCTTTCCACCCTGCCCCCGACATCCGGGCATGGGTCATGCCTGAACCGGAGCGGGGACGCGATCTCATCCGAAACTGTCCCGAACAGAAGGTTCCGGTCAGGGTATTCGTTCAGCCACCCGGTATTGATCGCTGCAGGGCTTTTTCCATCAATTACCACGGAGCCCTGGTGCGGGGAAGTTATACCTGCAATGATCTTCAACAGCGTGGTTTTTCCGCTCCCGTTCGGGCCGATTATCGCGGTAGAGCCCGGCGGGATCTGGAGGGACGGAATATTGAGGACCCCATGGTGAATCGTGGAAAGTGCTATCATGGCGTATTTTCGCCCCCGTTTATTTCATCCCCGGGCTGTATCATATCGCGGGAGGGGACCCGCTTTGCGATCGCATGTGCGGCATAAGCCTTGACTGCATCTCCGGGTAAAAAGGGTAGTACGCCGATAACAGTCGCCTGGAGCAGGGACATCCCTGTCGAGAAAGCGAGCCAGCCCGCCCCGATAGCATAGATGAACGCCTCTGCTGCGCATATCCCGGCAATATTCCATGCAAGGGATCGTTTCTCATAGGCTAGTCCTGCAAAGAATGCCGCAGGAATAAAACCAATCAGGTACCCACCCGTTGGCCCGAGAAGCACCCCGATCCCTGATGTCCCGTTATGGAACACCGGGAGGTTCAGGGCACCAAAAAGGATGAAAAGTGTTGCCGGGATCACCGCGTACCGCTTCATGACCATTGCGGCCAGGAGGACAAACATCGTCTGGAGTGTGAGAGGCACAGGCAGGAACGGTATCGAAATCCAGCTCCCGATAGCGATAAGACCTATAAATGCTGCCGTTTCTGCTATAATCAGGGCTCGCTGGCGGTCTCCCTGCATTCGTCAACCTTCTTTTATTTTTAGGTTGACGAAGAAAATAGTGTTATGTATGTGCGCAATCGCCGGCAATCACTCGCTCGACCCTTCCATCATCTTTCCTGATGATGAGCGCCCCGAATTCATCGATATCGATCGCCACACCTTCAAATGTGTTTTTCAGCGTGCTGATCCTGACATGCTGGTCGATTGTGCAGGAGAGGCTTTTCCATTCACGGATTACCGTATCGTATTCCTGGCTCTCGATAAGGTTGTAACGGCTTTCAAACTCCTTCAGGAGCCGGGCGAGAAGTGAGGCACGGTCAACGTCGTGTCCCACTTCTGCACTTATCGAGGTCACACTCCCGGTCACCGATGACGTGAGTTCATGGGGCGAAATGTTGGCATCAACCCCGATACCGAGGATACAGTAATGGATGTTATCGGCCTCAGCTGATAGTTCGAGTAACAGGCCCGCGACCTTTTTATCCCCGATGTAGATGTCATTCGGCCACTTGATCAGGGCACCTAGGTCAAATTCCTTTCGTATGGCCCGCGCAACCGCAACGGCGCCAGCCATGGTGACCATAAAGACGTGGTCAACAGGGATCCGGGGCTTGAGAATGATGGTGATCCAGATACCACCGGTGGGGGAGACCCAGACACGGCCCATCCGGCCGACACCCCCGGTCTGTTCCTCGGCGATGATCACCATACCGTGAAGCTTCGCAGGGTCTTCCGACCCGCACATCTCCTTTGCAACAGCTATCGTGGACGGTGTACTCTCGAAATACCGCATTTTTTTCCCAAATACAGTTGTCCTGAGATTTTTATGGACTTCGTAGGGGAGGAGCCGGTTGCTTTTCTTGGTCAGGCGGTACCCTTCAGACTGGGAGGCAGAGATATCGTACCCGATCGCCTGAAGTTCCTTGACATGTTTCCATACGGCAGAACGGGAGATCGACAGCTCGTTGCTTATGTATTCACCTGACATCGGCCCGTCTGCATTCTCCAGAATCTCCAGTACACGAAAAGCAGCTTCCATGATTATCTTACCTTTTCGCCTCGATCTGCTCACCCGGCAGAGGACAGGGGTCTTTTCCGCAGACCTGCTTCAGGATGGCAGACTGGTGCTCCATCAGCGTGGCGAGGTCAAAAATTCCTGTAATATCCACCACACCAATCGCAGCAATTGCGGCACCGCTTTCATCCCTGACCGGGGCCACGATAACGGGGACTCCACGATATGGTCCATTTTCGGGAGTCCTCTGAATTTTCCTGTTTGTTGCCAGTGCTTCTTCCAGGACGGGCCCGGAATAATCAGTATCAACTACCCTGCCGTCCTCAATCCTGATACCCCTGTTGTCCCTGGACCTTGCGGTGACCGGCAGGTGATTGAGAATTTCGTGAATTGCAAGTCCGACCGGTACAATATCTCCCGGGGCAGAGCTCGAAGAAATGATATAGCGGTTCATCGGACGTACCTCATAATTCCCTCGTTTTTATCTAAAAAAAGGTTTCCCCTGCCTTCATGCAGAGAGACGTTACAAATGACCTCGAGGGGTACTCATGAATGCTCGTCACCACGATAACCCCTTTCCCAAGGGCCTTTTCTAATAATACCGTATTACCATCGATGGTTCCAACATTATCACCTTCAAACGAGGAGAAATATCCATCGTATTCGATATGATCGGGGTCGTAGTCGCTGATGATCGGGGAGAGAGGGTGACCCGGCACTATCTCGATCCGGCCGTTTCCGGGATCATACTGGTAGATCACCCTGAAGGGTAGCCAGCTGTACCGGTCCGGGAGGGGGGCCGCCGCACCATATACGACGAGTATCCCCCCATTCTCTACAAAACGGCGTATTCTTCCTGAAGATGCCTTGAGTGCGGGGAGTACCTGTGAGTAGGCAGGGTTGGCAAACCCCGTCGGTATGATAAGAACGCTGTACTGCCCCCTAAAAAAAGGCGCCGCAAGGAGATGTGGCGTGACAGGTATTGATGTCACACCGCACTCTTCAAGAAAACGGCCAAAGACAAGGGGCTGGTCCCATACCAGCCCGACACGGGGTTTCAACCCTTGATCACTCCCAGCGGTTCAAGCCTGGCCACGAGGTTCGAGATCCCAAGGGCGTCAACAATCCGGACTACCTCGGCACTCGGTTTGTATGCCCCGGGTGCCTCTTCAGCAATTGCCGAGTCGTTTGGCGCCCTGACTATGATCCCTTCTCTTGACAGGGAGGTTTTCACCTTCGCGCCGTTTATTGTCTTTTTTGCAGCCGATCTGGAGAGGATACGCCCTGCCCCGTGACAGGTCGACCCGAATGTGCGTTCCATGGCAGTTGTGGTACCACGGAGCAGGTAGGAAGAGGCCCCCATGCTCCCCGGGATGATGACAGGCTGTCCGGTCTTCGCATACCCTGATGGCAGGTCCGGGCTTCCGGGACCAAATGCCCGGGTAGCCCCTTTCCGATGGACACAGACCGCGATCCTTTTTCCTTCGTAGGAATGTTCCTCCATTTTTGCAACATTGTGTGCAACATCGTAGACGAGATGCATCGACTCGTAGTCGATACCGTACATCTTCTCGAATACGGTCCGCGTGGTATGCATGATCATCTGCCGGTTGGCCCATGCATAGTTTGCAGAGGCCGCCATCGCCCCAAAGTATGCCGTTCCTTCGGGGGAAGACAACGGGGCACAGGCGAGCTGGCGATCGGGCAGCAGGATGTTGTAGCGTTTTGTTGCACCTTCGAGCACTTTTAAGTGGTCTGTGCAGGTCTGGTGCCCGAGCCCGCGCGAGCCGCAGTGGATCATGACACAGATCTGGCCAGGATGGATACCATACGCCTTTGTCGCATCAGGGTCGTAAATCTCCTTGACCACCTGTATCTCAAGAAAATGGTTGCCCGCGCCAAGTGTCCCACTCTGCGGCATCCCCCGCTGCTTCGCTTTTGCAGAGACCGCCTGGCAGTCGGCCTGGACCATGCAACCCCGTTCCTCGCAATGTTCAAGGTCTGCCTGGAGGCCGTATCCCTGGTTAACCGGCCATGCAGCTCCTTTTGCCATCATATCTTCAAGATCGCCAATGGAGAGCTTTAACGGCCCCTTTGCACCAACGCCGGTGGGCACCGCATTGTACAGGGTCTCAATAAGCTCCCGCCGGTGGTCAAGGTCACCGGTGGTAAGCGGTGTCGAGAGAAGCCTCACCCCGCAGTTAATATCAAATCCGACTCCCCCCGGGGATATCACCCCGGTGTCACGTTCAAATGCAGCCACCCCGCCAATCGGAAACCCGTACCCCCAGTGAATATCAGGCATTCCCATGGAGTACCTGATAATCCCGGGTAATGTTGCAACATTAGCCAGCTGCTGCACTGCCCCTGATTCAAGGCTTTTATATAACGAATCGGAAAGGAAAAACCGACCGGGAACCCTCATTCCGGGTACCGTCCCTGCAGGAACCTCCCATTCGTACTCACTCAGCCGTGTTACACGCTCAAGCATCGTATCAACCATTCACACATCAAAGAGTATGTCCAATACATACCCCTCATCCTCTTTAACAATTCTGAGCCCCGAGTACGATATTCCCTTGATCTCGGTCCCACCCCGGTGTCGTTCCGGGTCGAACGGTTCTCCGGTTACCAGTGCCCTAAGGGAGTTCCCCATGATATGGACTGTTGCTGACGAAAATACGATATATTCAACCTCTGATAAGAAAAGGACCTCTGAAAGAAAGTCCAATAAAAGATTTTCAGTATTCCCTGCACTGAGCTCGATGGTCCTCCTGACCTCCCCGGGGCGCGATTCCCCGTACACAATTTTCATCATCGCTAACGCAGTTTCCGCGAAGAGCGAGTCGGGAGAGGGGGATCTCACTCTCAACCTGATGTCGGCGGTGTGGTCGAGTTCTTCATAACTCATAGGCAACTGCCGGATCCCTCGTCCTGTTCATAGAAAAAAGGTACCATACCCATGTCTATCGAATGGAGGTATCGTACCTGGTGGACAGAGATAAAAATCGTGTAATCCCCGGCCCTGACCTGAAAATCGTTTGGTTTTGGTGATTTCATTGAAATTGGCAGGAGTATCGGACCCCCGCAGGAAGTGCAGATGCGGAAATCACATTTGCGCTTATTGATATATTCAAGCACTTCTTCTGAGACCTGTATCTGGTCATGTGACTGCGCATTATAAAAATTGGAGTGCATAAAAACCTGTCTCCTAAGGTAGGACACCCAGGGTAAAAAGAATGGTGGTATCGGACACCCTTCGCAGTTTTTCTTATACCGGCCCGATGATCCGTGTAACAAGGTCGAAATATTGTTCCTTTAGTTCATATACGCTTGTTGTACCTTCTTTCGTGCGGTTAACATGGAGAATCCCGAGCCGGGACGCAACAATACCTACCATCGCGGCTACGGAATGGTAGCTGATAGAAAATTTCCGGTTAAGATATTCGAACATCCGGTGAATCGTAATAGATCTGATTTTAAGGAACAATTTCAGCATTTCACGCCTTATTCCGGTCTTGTCTCTTGAAACATAGTTTTTGAGGCGGGATTCTATGACCTTTTTGATCTCAGACGTGGCCCTCATACGTGATCACTATCGCCCCGGGTAATATATGTCTTTTCATTTTTTTCCGGGGGTTTTGCGCGATAAACTTATATTTAGGGTTATATCTGGAAAAAATGGCCGGATTGGAGAATTTTAGGGGATTGCATGACCTGGGCGACAGGAACTATTTATTCACCCGGGTGCTATTATTATGATATGGGATTCACCTACGATGTAAATCGTTATACCCCGAAACAGATGGTGATCATCCCGATGATCCTCCTCATATTGGCACTCATTTCCGTCGGAATCACGATGGCCCAGACTGGGTTACCGGTGAAGCCTGGAATTGATTTCTCGGGGGGGACCGCGGTCACCGTGTTCACCACTGATTCTTCCGAGCAGATATCCGCATATTTTGCAGGATATCCGCTCGTAGGGATTGAAGAGGGGATTAATAATGGAAAATACCTGACGTTTTCCAATATGCCGGATTCGCAGTTCCGAACACTCTCCGACCTGATAATGGCGAAGTATCCTGACGCCAAGGTCGATCAGATCGGCGAGGCATTTGGTAAAACGCTACAAAGTCAGGCAGTGCTTGCACTGATATTTTCATTTATTGGCATGGCCATCGTGGTCTTCATCACGTTCCGGATATTTGTGCCATCAGTCGCGGTTGTCCTCTCCGCATTTGCGGATATTGTAATGACTGCAGGAGCGATGAATGTGCTTGGAATTCCACTCACCCTGCCAACCACGGCAGCGCTCCTGATGCTTATCGGGTATTCAGTGGACAGCGATATCCTGCTCACCATGCGGGTCCTCAAACGGCAGGGAAAACTTGAAGAGAAACTTGCCGGCGCATTTCACACCGGTATTATCATGACAAGTACTGCAATCGCGGCTGTTGCAGCGATGTGGGTAGTGTCGTGGTACGGGCAGGTCCTGGTCATTAACCTGATCGCGAGCGTGCTCCTCATCGGGCTCGCCTTCGATATCCTGAACACATGGCTCACCAACGCCGGGATCATCAAGTGGTATGTCACGAAAAAGGGCGGTCCCGGGTTAACCGGCACCGCGACCCCCAGGCAGGACACGAAAAAGAGGGGTGGCAAATGAACAAGGATGAGATAATCACTCTCTTAAAAGACTGGAGAGTTGCACTCCTTATTATCCTCGTCGTAGCGTCCCTCATAGCAATATACCCGCATTTTGAAAATGGAGAGTTCACCACGAACCTCCAGTACGGTCTTGACCTTCAGAAAGGCGCCTGGTTACAGCTTGAATTTAAATCAGAGGTCGTAGGATTCCAGACAGACAAACCCGTCGCCGAGTTCATCGCATCGTTAAAGAACCAGACGGATGCCGAAATATTCCTGGTCGGTGATAAACTGGAGATCCGGAAACTCTACACGCAGGCGGAACTGACGCCGATATTCGAAAAAGCGGGTGGAAAGATCACGTCATACCAGCAGGGGGTCGCGAAGGCGACCGCTGATGATGTGAAACGGATCCTCGAAAGCAAGATCAACAGCCTCGGTACCCGCGATGCCCGGATTAATACACTGACCGGTCTTGACGGGGTCACCAGGTATATCCGCGTCGAGCTTGCAGGGGTCACCATGAGCGAGGCCCAGCAGGTCGTCGGCAAGCAGGGTAAATTTGAGATCCGGGTTGTCACCACAGGAAACCAGTCCGAACACGTGGTCTTCGGGGACACTATCACTGGTGTCGGGAATCCAACCCAGGAACCTCCGGGAAGTAGAATGTGGGGCGTTTCCTTCACAATGAGTGAAGATGGCGCAAAGGCATTACAGGCTGCAGCGATTCGGTACGGTGCGGTATCAGACCCTGAAAACCACGAGCTCCAGATGCTCCTTGATGGAAAGGTCATCTATTCGGCACCATTATCCAGAGAACTTGCAGCAAACCTCCAGCATGAAGTTGTCAGGCAGTTGCTCGCATCGACAGGTGCAGGTGCAACAGGACAGCAGGCCGCACAGAACCTCGAGATACACCTGCGTAACGGGGCGCTCCCGGTTGATGTAACCGTGGCCGGGTCCGGTGCAGTCTCGGCAAGCCTTGGTGACCATTTCAAGGTGATCTGTCTTCTTGCCGGTATCCTGGCACTCATTACGGTCGGGCTGGTAGTTTATTACCGGTACAGGGAACCGGCAATTGTCCTCCCGATGGTGTGTATCAACGCGTCCGAGATAATCATCCTGCTCGGCATTTCCGTATTCACAATCCAGCTGGACCTTGCAACAATCGCCGGCCTGATTGCCGTTCTCGGGACAGGGATTGACCAGCTCATTATTATCACTGATGAGATCCTCCACGAGGGAAAAGTCCCGTCACCGAATATCTACCAGAAACGGCTTGCAAGGGCTCTTGGTATCATCGTCGCATCGGCCGCTACCGTGGTCATCGCAATGCTGCCACTTGCCCTGATGGACCTTTCATCACTCAGGGGATTCGCCATTATCACGATCCTAGGTGTGCTTATCGGGGTGACCATAACCCGTCCGGCATACGGGCGGATCATTATGGCAATCCTTTCAAAATAATCCAATAATTTTTTGAACTTTTTTAGGTGAATACCCGGATAACAATCTTTCTTCTACATTTGACTGATAACTCCGTTATACATATAACCTCATAGCGCGAAGATCCGGATATGGGGCGGATATCAGAGTTCCTGGAACAGTATCCCAAGGTCAGTACTCGTAAGGCATACCGGACCGGGCTTCGTCTTTTCTTCGATGTCGCTTACAAGAGCGAACGGGTCAACGATGACCAACACTATGAGATTCTAGCCGATCGGTATTTCCAGGAATTGGAAAGCGGGTCCCGGAAAGTGTCATCCGATATGGTAGCCCTTGCCGATGTCCTGGCTGACAAACCACCACTTACCGCGAGGACCCGGATCGCGGCGGTTAAGGAGTTCATGGCCTGCTCGGGGTATGAGCTCAATCACCGTGAAGTGAAGAATATCCATCGTCGCATTCCCACAGGATACTCACAGACTGAAGAGAGGGAGCTCGATCCCGATACATTACGAATGATATTGCAGCACTGTGATCTTCGTGGCCGGGCGTTGTTCCTTGTGCTTGTGAGCTCGGGAATGAGGGTGGGTGAAGTAATCCAGATCACCCTGGATGATATCGACCTGGAAAGGAAACCGGCCCGTATCAACATCAGGGCATCCTATACAAAGACCAGGGAGGCCCGGGTCACGTTCATGTCAGATGAAGCGGTGCAGGCAGTCAGGGCATGGCTCCAGATACGCAACTCTCATATGGAATCATCAGCCGGAAGAAATGCAGGGCTTGTTGCTCATGGGTTAAGCACCGAGAAGAAGCTAAACGATACCAGACTATTCCCCTACAATTATACGACCGTTAATAAGGCATGGACGAACGCGATAACGTCCGCGAATTTGTTCTCCAAGGATTTGACAACAGGACGAATGCAGCTCCACGTACACCAGTTGCGAAAGTTTTTTAGGACTATGGCCGCGACCAAGATTCCCGTTGATATTGTCGAGGCTATTCTTGGGCATTCCGCGTATTTGTCAAGGGCATATCGGAAGAATACCCGGGACCAATTAGCTGATTATTATTTGAAGGCTGAACCGTCAATAACGGTATTTTCTACGGAGGACCCCGAGACTCGGCAGCGGGTGAGCAGCCTCGAAGAAGAGAATAGGCAATTGAAAACAGAATTCAATAAAATACGGGATGCACAGGCAAAGGTGCAGGCGGTTAAGGCCAGTCCTGAATATCAGGATGTTGTTGCAGAATATCGAAAGCTCGAGGAGAGGCTGCAGCGGCTGGAGAGACCGGAGATAGAGAAGGGCAAAAGCTAGATTCCTAATTTTCTTTTATTCTTTCGCTTTCAGGCGTGATTTCGCCTTCCTACAAGCGGGGGAGCAAGTCAGAGCACCTTTCCTTCTTAAGGTCCTTCCACATATTACGCAAGACGTAGTTCTCAAAAAGTTGACTGTGTCACAATTCGCGGATAAAATTATCTTATCAGAACTTTTTAAAATTCGATTTCCGTTGTCGTATATTTCTCTACGATAACCGGGCCCCTCTTCAATTCTGCCCCCTTTATGCTCAACCCCCTCTATAACTCCTCGGACTAATGAATCATAATATCCGCTAAATTGTGGAACTTCCCCGCCTTTTTTTCTCTTTCCGGTTCTTATTTGGGCCAATGTCACACTTTCCTAGGCTAAAAACACGCTATTAGATATTTCACTTATATTTTCCCCTATACAAATACCTTTGCAAATAAGGGGAAAATCCAAATGACAACCATCACAATGAGGAATGAAATTCCTTATAAAAACTGCTGCGTCTCAATTCCCGTCGATATGCGGGAACTTGCTCGCCTGCATCGGATATCCATGAGCGCAATTTTGATAGAAGGAATCCGCAAAGAAGTAGCTCTCCGGGGGACTAAAACGTGAGTGCCGAGGGTCTTACGGTTGCCATGAAGAGACCTAATGAATTCCCCCTCGAACTGACACGGGATGATATTGACTCCTTTGACCCTATCACCCGGACAGCGGCTAAAATGATGGTCAAGAACGGTAAAGCTCGCCTCGTTGAGGGTTAAGGAAGGATGGAATGGGGATTCCAATGCTTTATTACCGTCAAGATGACTTAAAGCCTTCCACAGAATGGACCTGGCAAAATATATGGACTATAATTTATGCCATTCGGGCTGGAGAATACAAGACCCGGGGACAATGGAGCCGTCTCCAGGATAGTATTCCCGAAATGCCCTTACCAATGAAAGAGTGCCTACGATCTGAAATTCTTAAATTGTGTCCTCAAGAGGGTGTGGATTATCTATTCTCGAGCCAGAAGGTGAGTTCTTGAATGGCAGCGAGTCCGCATCACCGGATCCCGATAGATCCAGCTTACCAACATCACAACCAATAATTCGTGAAGCAACGGCGGATGAGGACCCTTCCAGGAGATGCGAGGAGTGCGGGGAGCCATTTATCCCTAAATCCAAACGCAATAGATTTTGTAGTGACCCCTGTAAAAAAAGGAACTGGGATCGGAACCACAAAGAAGAGAAGAAGGCCCGGAAGAGGAAGAGGGCAGCTGAACAGCCCCTCCTAGGAGTATCACCAGAGATATCACCAGCTGATAAGGAGGCGGAGATCCCGGGACCCATTGCAGCGGTGTTACCCTCGCTCGGAGCTGATCCAGGACAACCCCTCGAGATTATCAACGAGATAAGACATCTCCGGAGTAAGGACTTTTCAGAATTAGAAATAGCGCGCCGGGTCAAATTAAAATATCTGGGCCGATACTCCCCAAATGATATCGCCCAGGCATATCGAACCCAGGATGAGGAAAGGGCAGAGTTGGATCAAGATGAAAGACTCAATGAAGACGAAGCACTAGCCAGGACTCGTCTAGCGAATGTCGAGGAGGTTGCGAAAGAGACCCGGGAAGAGACAGCGGATGATTCAGGGCAGGCAGAGGAAGATCGTCAGGAATCGTATCACGCATTTTGTAGGGACTTTGAGAGAACGGATTTAGGAAATTCAGAGCGATTCGTTAGAAGGCACCGGAAAAATGCCAGATATTGCCATGCCTTCAAGCAGTGGTATATTTGGGATGGCACCAGGTGGAAGCCGGACTGCAGCGGTAAGGTCCTCGAACTCGCAAAGCGAGCAACACATCACATAGCCAGGGAGGCTGAAATCGCAAACGGGAATACTGCACAACAGGACCTTTACAAATGGGCTGCAGCTTCACAGGGTCGAGCACGTATTGAGGCAATGATTACCCTGGCACAGAGCGCACTTCCCGTCACTCCGGAAGAGATGGACTCCAACCCTAATGTCCTGAATTTCACCAACGGCACCCTTGATCTTATAAACTACAAGTTCAGGGCTCATGAAAGAGAGGACCTATGCACCAAAGTTACTGGAGCAGTCTATAACCCCAATGCAGACTGCCCCAAATGGAAAGACTTTCTGTATAAAGTTCTCGGGGGTAAAGAGGACCTTATTGGATTTCTTCAGCGGACTGCGGGCTACTCCCTTACAGCTGAAACAGGAGAACGGGCAATTTTCCTTTGTTATGGAGCCGGTGCAAATGGAAAATCAACATTCCTTAATACCGTGGGGGCCGGGCTAGGGGATTACGCGATGCAGACCGAATCCAGCACCTTCAACATCTCGAAAAATGAGCAGGTCCGGAACGATCTGGCACGACTCAAGGGTGCCCGGTATGTCACAGCGATCGAGGCCGGGAAGGGTAAGCGCCTTGATGAGTCCCTGGTTGAGCAGCTTAGTGGTGGTGACCGGATAGCTGCCCGGTTCCTGTTTAAGGAGTATTTTGAATTTAAACCAGAATTTAAAATCTGGTGGGCTTTCAATCACAAGCCGGTGATTAACGACACTACGCAGAGTATCTGGGATCGTGTGAAACTCATTCCTTTCACTATCACCATTCCGCCTGAAGAACGGGACCGGGACCTGTCAACTAAATTATTAAAAGAACTTCCAGGGATCCTGAATTGGTGTATTGAAGGTCTTAAAGAGTATCGACGTATTGGTCTAGCAGAGCCGGCCGAGGTGACAGCTGCGACGAATGAATATCGGGAGGAGCAGGACCGATTGGGGGACTTCTTTGGTGAAAGATGTTCCTTTGATCCTTCTGGTTTTGTGTCAGCATTGGACCTCTACTATGAATATACGAAGTGGTGCACTGACAACAGAGAAGAACCAGTTAGTAAGCGGATTTTTGGTCTTGAGATGAACGACCGACCTGTTATTAGAGAGAAAAATCCCAAGACAAAACAGAGAGGATATAGAGGCATTTCACTTGCAGGGAGTGTCTATTTTAAGGTGGGGTAAATAATGTCTGGAATCGGAAAGGGACGGAAGAGGACGCATAAAGGGGTAAATCTGGAAAGTCTTCATAAGAGACGATCAAGGAAGGATCCAGAAATACTAATTCATCCGTCCTGCTGCGTCCCTTTCGGGAAATCTCTTCAATATGAAATAAAGTTGAGATCACAATTAAAAGGGCAATTAACATCCTATTATTCCGGGAATATCACACCCTGGACGGGTCCCAGTCATTATGATAGGATAACAGAACTCTTCTAATAACATTCAGAACTCTATAACGGGGTCATTTAAGGTCGAAACGATTTTATCAGGGGCGTATAAGACCGGATTAAGAATAATAAGCGGATTGCAACCGCGAATCCCCCCAGGTGGATAAATGATGGAGGCGAAAGACCCAGCTTAGAAAATGACCGACACGAAAAGCATATTTTAATTCGAGTTATGCGCGGTCCGGCCCGGGATCAGGTTTCACCTGGTTGTAAGGTAGTTGCTATCTATCGCCCTCTATGCCTAACTCTCCTGTAAATTCGGCAAATGGCCCCGAATAATCGTTATTTCCTGATTAATCGATTTCAACCCTGAAACGATCCTGCAAGCAGGTATCAATCAAAAGTTGTTCGTTGGTTGCTACCAGGCCCGGCACTTCACGATCCGGTCAAGAATGAGTATCTTACTTCAACACTTTTTGAAAGTTCTGAAAAAGAAATTGTATTATTTTTTGGATGATTCAATATCTTGAGAAGGGGTCCCATCGTCGGTCTGTTTCCCCTGGGCGTCGAGGAACTTCTGCCACCGGGCATTAATTTTAGCGATTACCTCCGGGACCCGCTTCTCATCGATCGGTTCGTAGTCTTCAGAACTGTGATTACTAAATCCCTCGTATTGATCCGCGACGACCATCCCTCCATCTACCCAGTCACCTTCTGCCATTCCGTAATACTGGTAGTTAAAATGGCCGTCTGTCCGGATGAGGGAGTTATCCCCCTCCTCGACTTTATAGGTCCATTTCTTGCCCTGCTCTTCTGGTTTATTTTCTTCCATGATATTCCTCTTATGGCTATTTCTTACCCTGCGAGGTTTGTTCCTGGGGGGGCTCGGCGCGACCCTGGGAGGAGCCCCCTCCTTCATCCTTGAAAGAGTTGGCGGCCCTCTTCATGTAATCAGGCATTTCATAGTCGGGGTTATCCGCCAGGAACTTCGCCCACTTCGCATCAAGCTTCTCGATGATTCCTGGGACCTCCAAGGCATCGACTTCATTGAACCGCATCGCCGCCGAAGACCTCCCATCGAAAACCCCCCACCCCCCGGGCTCGGGGACCCAGGACTTCGTCGGGACGAAGTAGAGCTCGGGCTTATCGTCGGCCCTTACAAGCGTATTAGGATCCTTCACGGACCCAGCTAACAAATATTCCATTGTCATTTTCTTATCACTGCCTTATGCTCTCCGCTACCTGGTTGCGGACATAATCACGCATATCCTCCATCATTATCTTTTGTAAAGACCCGTCTTCTTTCATTGAGCGAATTACCTCTTCGCATAGTGAGGATTCGTCTAAAATTTCAACCATAGCTTTCACCTCCTGATTCATTCATGAACTGTGTTATGATCTCGTTAATTTCGGCCCGTATCTCTGGAGAAGTCCTGATCGCATCGAGGATCCTGGCATTGAAGATTTCTCTTAATTCTAGGTCCCGGGTCCCCTTGATTCGTTCCTCTAGGACATCCTGGATGAGGGCGGATAGTGAGAGGCCCTTATCCGTTGCATAGGCCTTTGCAGCTTCGAGAAGATCCGGCTTGAGGGTGATGTTGACCCGTACGACTGCCATGATCTCGAATACGCTTTGCGTGTGTATAATGGTGTGTCTCAATTCGAGTGATCCCATCCTCTAACCTCCTTCAAGATGGTATCCTTCTCTGCCTGGGTGAATGATAGGTTGAGATAGTGGCGGAGGGCCGTTGACTCGGTATGGCCCTGGGAGAGGGCTATGTATACCGCTCTATCTGGGAACGCAGTAAGAAGCCAGGACTCCCAACTCTTCCGGGAGGTCCGGACGGTTATTCCGTACGGGTTGCTACCTCCTGAATCCGGGGCCACTCCTGTGATCACCTGGAGGTGAGCCTGCCGGGACCACCGGATGAGGTTCATCTGCCAGGCTGAAGGGGAGTTCGGGGCGGTCGGGTTGAGAAGATAGGCCTTCACTGCCTCAATACCATTCTCAGACAACGTGACATTCCGGGACCTCTGGGTGGCCTTCGCTTTCCCAGACCTTATGGTGATGGTCCTTCGCTCCTGGTCGAACAGCTGAGGATTATCCATCAACTGTTTAACCTCGGATAGCCTGAGGCCGGTATAGAGGAGCAGATCGAAGAGTGCCCTGGATGAGGGCTTGCTGATGACCTTCCTTATCCGATCCACTTCATCCGGGGTGAGGACCCGGGACCCGTTGCAAGTGAGTGCGTTCATAGTGTTACACAACAATATACACACTACTATACACACTATTAGTATTTAAAAGGTTAGAGTTTTACATAAAAGTCTAACATCTCTTTGCCTGAAATGGCCTCTTTTAATTGATCTATCGAATTTGTAGCATAGAGTGCTACGAAACTTATGAATATTGATACTGGATGTTACCCGGGTGAATTGTTTGTCTCATACGACATGTCTCACAGACTAATCGATGGTGTTATCAGGTCGTGAAAAATAGTAAGTCTCTATTGAAATTTGATTGATTATGTCTGATGTCACTGATCAACTATATCGGGAAGGAACAAAACTAGCCTTCAATAAGCAATATAGGGACGCTATTCTCAAGTTCGTTGAAATTCTCAAGATCGATCCACTTGACGATCGGACCTGGGTCGCAAAGGGAGTGTGCCATACCCATCTCAAAGAATACCAGGAAGCTTATAAGTCCTTCAGTGAAGCCCTTAAAATTAATCCGAATAATAAGAGAGCCGCGGATAATCAGGATATAGTCTCTCAATATATCGACCTGGAGATGCCAGGCGAGATCCCGATGCCCCCACCCCCTTCAGGATCCCCGATCAAGAAATCATCACATGAATATTCAAGAAGTTACTTTCTTATTGCCTGGCCCTTCATCGCTGTATTGGTGGTCTCCACCCTCGGAATAAGCCTGTTAAACAATATCTTTACAGCCCTGCTATTCCCGATAGGAATGTTATTCATGGCTATGTTGAGCGGGGTCTTTGTTGGTATTGATGCATCGACCATAGAGGCCGGTCGCGGGAGGCCGACCGAGTTCGGTAAGATTGTCACTTGGAAACCTGTCGAATGGGGACTCCTAACCTTTTTATTCCTCGTTATTTTCTATCCATTCTACCTGATCAGAAGGCGGGCAATATTTGAGGCGCAATACGGAAAAACTAGGGATAAGGCAGAATATGGGGTTACATTCGCATGCTTGATCATATTCGTCATATTCTGCCTGCTGATCATCCCAGGGTCATTAAGTAACATGGTCCATTCATCGACATCAACTCCGGGGTATTTGTATCCGCCCTCTCTCACGAATCAACCTCAGATAAAAGATCCTATAATTGGTGTTTGGAGATTTAGCTATCCAGCGGCTAACGGTGTTGACGCTAGATATCGGTTCAATGCGGATGGAACGTTTTTAACGAGTTACTTCACATCGGATAGCATCGGAAATATGGTCGGTTCTGGGATATGGAAAGCCGAAGGGAATAATTCATATTCGTACAGTTATTCGGGAAAAGGTCCTCTCACGATGATATACGACCCGAAACAAAATGCGATTTACAATTCAGATTATCCCTCCCTACTGTTAACTCCTTATCAGGGAGATGTGATGACCGCTTCATCTCCGATAGCCACCCCAGTCCCTACAACTACTCAAGATTTAGGAGCAAAATACAAAGTAGGATCCATAATCGGAAAAGATCCTTCTGATTCAACTTTTGATCAAAATCGTGCATGGATTATTGTGAAAACCAATTCAGATCTAACCTATTCGATTGGCCAGATTTATTATGATCAGGCAGATAGAACCTGGTTTAAAGTTGATGGAGAATTACCGGAGGTTCGATATTTCCATGCGGTTGAACGTGACTATCCCAGATATCTTGGCATTACAGATTGGAATACCATACCAACAAAATATCCTTTCATTGATGAATATGGTACGACCAAACTTCAATGGAAGACCAGTCAACCAACCTCCTCAAATCAGGCCCAGAATGCCAATATTATTTCCGGGACCGGTGATGATGTTGTTTCATTCACAATCCCGCGTACTGGACTCTACATTTTTGATATGCAATGTTCGGGAAAATATACATTTATGGTTACATTAAAGGACGAAGAAGGTAGTAGTCTGGGTTTCCTTGGTGGGGGGCTTTGTCCTTATAGTGGGAAAAAATCAATGCAATTACCTCCTGGTAAATATTATTTGGATATCTCCGCTATAGGGGATCCTGCCCCATCGTGGTCAATTCAAATCATTTCACAATAAAATGAGGAATATAAAGAATTTATTAAAATATGCGAGGGATGGGATTCGAACATCCCGGACTTTATACTACGGGCTTAAGTTTGTATACAATAACAGGGTAAAATATCAGTAATTAAGAACTGTTTTGTATTGATTCAAAGAATTAAGATAATTCACTTATCAGCTAGCTGTCCCATAACAATCTTTATCTGCTTTTTCCTGCAACAACTGAGGAAGGTAATTGTAATATGACGAAACCAGTTTTGATAGACTTTCATGCAGAATGGTGCGGACCATGCAAACGGCAGGGACCAATCCTCGATGACCTCAAAAAGAAAATGGGCGACTCGTTCGAACTAAAAAAGATTGATGTCGACCAGAACATGGACCTCGCCCAGAAATACGGCATCCAGGTCGTGCCAACACTGATCATCGAAAAAGACGGAAAGGTCATCCATCAGCTTGAGGGCGTGACCGGTGCAGAGACGCTTGAGGGTTATTTAAAACCTCTTCTCTGATGGATCGGGACAGGTGGGTTTTGTGAAGATTGGAATTGTTGGTGGTACCGGGGATATCGGGGAGGGTATGGCCAGGCGGCTCTCTTCACGCTATGATGTGGTCCTCGGGTCTCGCGAGGCAGAAAAGGCCCATACTACGAGTGAATGTACAATCGGCCTCCTTAAACAACGCGGGCTGAAAAGCAGCTGTACTGGGGTCTCAAACCAGGAAGCAGTCGATGCAGCAGGCGTGATTATACTCGCAGTCCCATTTCTGCACCTTGAAAGTACCCTCTCGGGGCTTTCAGGATTCGAAGGGAAAATTGTGGTCTCACCGGTAAACCCGATGGAAAAGAAGGATTTTTTTATCCCCGTTCCGCCTCCTGAAGGCTCGGCAGCCCTCCTTGTGAAAAAGCTCCTCCCGGGTGCACGGGTCGTGACCGCATTCAACACGATTGCAGCAAACCGCTGGAAAGACCTCGATGCTGAAATAGATGTTGCGGTTCCTGTATGCAGCGATGATCCGGACGCAAAATCTGTTGTCATGGGTATTGTGAATGGGACCTCGAAGATGAAAGCCTATGATGCAGGGCCGCTTGCCGTTTCGTCAATGGTCGAGAGCCTGACACCGCTATTCATCAATGTCGCTCGCTACAACAAGATGCGCGATGTCGGGATCAAGTTCGTCTGAATGTGCCCGTATCGTGCGTGTCCTGAACGGTCATTATGGGCACATCCCATGGTGGCCGGGTGACACGGACGAAGTGTTGATCGGTGCCGTCCTCACCCAGCAGACCCGCTGGGAAAATGTCGTCCATGCATTGGCCCTGCTGAAGGAGGGGTCACTCTGCTCTGTCGCCGCCCTTTATGAAGCGGACCCTGTTGAGATCGAACGTGCAATACGCTGTACCGGGTTTTACAGGGTCAAGACGAGACGCCTTAAAGCCCTCGCGACATTCGTCATGAGAGAGTACGGCAGTCCCGGGGTGATGGCAGAGTTCCCGACAGCATCGCTCAGGGAGGGACTCCTCCAGGTACCGGGAATCGGTGAAGAGACGGCAGACAGTATCTTATGCTTCGGTTTTCACCGGGCGAGTTTTGTCATTGATGCCTATACCCACCATATTTGCCGGTGTGCCGGTATACCGGAACAGAAGTCCCGCCTCAAGGCTCTCTTTGAAGATGTCCTGCCTGCAGACCCGGAGGCTTACCGGCAGACCCATGCACATATCGTTGAATACGCAAAGGAATATTGTGGGAAAAAGAGGTGTGAGACATGTATACTGATGAATTCAAACGAATAGGCACGAGATTATTTTCAGAGGGGCTCGTTGGCGGGAATTTTGGCAACATGAGTGCCCGTTCCGGTGACGGGTTTTTTATCACCCGCACCGGTTCCTACCTGGACGACCCGGGGGAGCCCGTATTTGTTCCCCTTGACGGTCCGGTCCCGAAGGAGGCATCAAGCGAGTACCGGGTCCACCGTGATGTATACCAGAAAACACCCCATAACGCAATTGTCCATGCACATCCGGCCCATGCTGTGGCTCTTTCAATTATTACCGGGGAAATAATCCCAAGGGACAGTGAAGGAGAGATGCTCTGCCCGGTCATCCCCGTGGTGCATGGCACTCCGGGGTCTGAAGAACTTGCAATGAATGTTTCAGACTCACTCTGCCTTTTTAAACTTACTATCGCTTCTGGTCACGGGACATTTGCGGCCGGGAAATCCCTCGACGAGGCGTACCTGTTTACCTCGCTCGGGGAGCACGCATGCCGGGTGCTCATGCTTTTACAACAACAATAATCCGGCACTGGTGATGTGGAGAAATTTGGCTTTGTTGAACCCCTGCATATTTCTTTAAAACAAGAGGAAATACGCAGATAGGAGGGGGTTTCACCTCCCTCCTGCCCACCCCCCCAGTAAGATTTCTTGGGCAGGGTTCAATTGGGGCATCGGAAGAAAATTTAGAGAGATTTGGAGATCATACGCTATCCCAACCGGGGGCCGCCAAAGCGGCGGGGCGGAGCCCAGGGGAATGACGAAATTTTAGAATAACCTAAGTCCACGAGATAGATTGGAAGGGTTTCCCATGAAAACAGACATGATGCCAAAAGGCCAAACGCATATAAAATGAAAATGTATGAGGGGGATTTTCATATTAAAAGCCTGAACTTACCCCAATATAATGAGATTTTGAACGAGCCATTTTCATAGTCAGGGTGTGTACTTCCAGTTCATGTATGTTTCAACAAGGGCAGAATATTTAGTTTTTTCAAGGGTATAATTGTCAGGATCACCTTTCCATGGCGTGTAAAAGGTTGATGTCTTTATACAATACCAATGAACTATCTAGGAACAATGATCCCCTTTGTCGATCTCGTCCTGAACTTTGACCAATATCTTCCGCAAATTATTCAGGCGTACGGGCTCCTCACCTATGTTCTCCTTGTAGGGATTATCTTTCTCGAGTCAGCACTGGTGGTTTTCCCTTTCCTGCCGGGAGATTCGCTTCTTTTTATCTCAGGCGCCCTTGCGGCAACCGGGTTGCTGAGCATTGAATTACTTATTGTCATACTGATTATTGCAGCGATAATCGGTGGGGTGGTGAATTTTCTGATTGGCCGGTACCTGGGCCAAAAAATACTGGATAAAAAAATCGGTTTCTTCAGGCAGGAATATATTGACAAGACCCACATGTTCTTTGAAAAATATGGGGGATTTACCATTGTTATTGCACGATTCGTCCCATTTGTCCGGAGCTTTGCACCGTTTTTTGCAGGGCTCGGGCAGATGAATTTTTCCCATTTCTTTTTGTATAACGTAATCGGCGCAGTGTTATGGATCGTGTCATTTACCCTGGCAGGTTATTTCTTCGGGAACCTCCCGGTCGTGCAGGACAATTTCAGCCTTGTAATAATCCTCATAATCGGGATCTCGCTAATCGGTGTCCTTTCCATACTCCTCAATATGTTCCGGTCGTTCAAAATAACGGAGCTATTCGGACTGGGAAAAAAGGACTGAACCTTTTTTAGGTTTTCCACACGATCTACAGCATCCCGGGATAATTCACACTTCAAATTACACACGTAACCGGACAGTGCACCCGGACCAGATGGAACCATGCAGGTTAATATGCAAAAATGTGAAGATATTGTAGTGAGTAATTGAGAAAGGAGCCAGAAGGAAATGATTGTGGATAAGATATCACGCCTGACCCCCGAACAGCAACGTGAGGTCGAAGATTTTATTGACTTTCTCATTACCAGGGATTCCAATATCCCCCATAGTACCGGTAATCACGAGAGCAGTGACAATTTTTCAGGGATCCGGGAAAATATGAGACAGCCCACACCCATGATCTTTGCAGATGAGCGCCCTGTGGCAGGCCGCATCGACCAGGATATCCTTCCGGACTATCCTGAATACGGGGGCACCGGAACTATTGGGAAAATACAGGAGACCGAAAAGCGGATTGTCATCCCCCGCAGGGTTGAAAAAGAACCGGGCAAGTTGCTGGACTGGATTGATTAATCCACGGATTTCAGTAATTCTTTTTGTAACTTGTGGCTGTGAGGCACGTAGCTGCCTATAGTAGCTGATGACGATTCCCCGGCATCTGATGGATCGGGATTTTTGGGAGAGCCCGATTTTTTAATGGTAGTCCGGCCTATATTATAGCAACTATTTTATATAATCGCCATTTCATGCTGGTATATTGCTGGGTTGAGTTACATCTGGGTAGCTGCACTGTATGCGGTGATTACTGTCTGCGTGATCAGTTTTGTTGTGCGGGCCCTCCTCCACAGGAACGATAAGAAGTTCAGGACTATCATGTTAAACGAGGCCGGTTACCCGAGCCTTGCAATATTCCGGTTCCTGCTATGGACGGTGGTGGTCGCATTTTCGTACCTGATGATATATTATCTCAGGATCTATTCGGGGCTCTATGATCCCCCGTCCGCGATCAGCACTAATATCCTGATTTTACTGGGTATCAGCACCGCGGTCCCGATTGTAAGCGCCTGAGTCAACAGTGTAGTCTACCATGGAGATCAGTCAACACCTGAAATCCCAACAGGATATAAGTGGTCTACGATGTTACTTGAAAATGGGAAGGCATCCCTGGCACGGTACCAGATGTTTCTCTGGACATGGATTGGGATAGGCCTCTATATCGTGATCCTGTTTTCCACGGTCTTTAGCCCGGCAACGATTGCTAATCCACAGCTCCTTGACCTTCCCGATATCGATCCTACACTGGTAGTCCTTATGGGATTGAGCCAGGGGGCCTTTATTGGCGCAAAACTGTTCCCGAAAGGGGCACTTCCAGGCCAGCAGGAGGGTGGAGATGCGACCGTGGCAACCTATAGTTCCAGAGATTCCCCCCCTCTGGAAAAAAAATAGTTTGATCAATTACGGGAGCAGATCCCCATCCCATGATGTAGATTCAAAAAAATTGGTTGGCGTGGGTGCGGGATTTAAACCCGTACCAACGCGAGGTCTCCGCCCTTCGATCCCGGCAAGACCCGATGGTCCCGAAAAAAGCCTGAACAATGGCTTTGTTGAAACCCTTTCAATCTATCTTGTGAACTAGGTTATTCTAACATTTAGTCACGCTCCCGAGACTTCACCCCGCCGCTTTAGCGGCCCCGGTTGGGATAGGGGATGATCTCAAAATCTCTGAAATTTTCTTCCAATACCCCAATTGAACCCTGCCAAAGGATATCTTATAGGGGGTGGGTCGGGGGGGTGAAACCCCCTTCTATCTGCGTATTTCCTCTTTTTTTTAAATAATACACAGTTGACAATGATAATTTTCAGAGTTGAAATTCCAATTCTGGGGGGTTTTATCCTCGCCGAGATGTAAATCCATTCAAGTTAACATCTACTTTTACTTGGATATCCGTTTACGTTATTGAGCAGATGAGCAGCCGGAAAATCAATTCATACCTGAAACCGATACGCCCCCCTGGGCACAGTCATCTCGAACCTTGCCCCTTCTACAGGCACACCGTTCTCTTTAATGCAATGCCCGTAATGGAAAGGATTTCATGTGAAAGGGCTAAACCGAGCCCGGTGCTTATCCGGATATTGTTACTGAATTTCTGTAAAAACGCATAAAATATCCTGCAATCGAATAAAATACCCTGTTGAACGCCTGAAGTAATCTCATATTCAGATCGATGATTATTCCCGAAAACCTCGAACGCTGCCAATCATCACCGCATGATAACCTGGTTTCAGTTCCGGAACAAAAAAATTCCTGGAAAAAATAAGAAAAAACCGTTCCCGGGGAAGAATTCCCCTGGCCTGATATGGTAACCCTTATGTTGCGACTGATAACGAAGGTACTTCCACTTTTGACTTGATGACTTCGACACGCCGGATCGGGAAGACCAGTTTCAACATCTTGAAGAGTTCCTTTGAGATCTCGCCGGTCACGATACTGTTGACGAACGCGTTGAGGTCCCCGGCCTTCACCTGTTCGAGCACGTACTTCGTCATCATGCCCCTGATCGCATGAGTCTGCGAGAGGTTAGCATTGGTGAGCGTGTAGCAGGTGACGGTCAGGAGGAGCTTTTTTCCGTCCTTGGTCGTAACCGGGATGTGAGAATCGATACGGGTGGTCCGCCGCTTGACGAGGGACCTCAGGTAGTCCTTGGTGACCTCGTGGCCGATAAACTCTGTGTAGGCTGAATCGCCTGCAACGTTTGCGATACGGAACCGCATTTTCACATTCTGTCGTGAGTAGTCATTGATGATCTCACCGAGGGTGGTCTGCATGACCCGCCCGACCACGCTTTCCGGGTCGTTCGCAATGGTATCCCCAATGTAGTATTTTCCGAGCTGGTCGGGTGTGTACACCTTGTACCAGCTCTTGGCTTTCCAGCCTTCAACTCTTCTTCCAATCTGTTTCTTTCTTGCCATAAAATCACCTTTAAAGGAATTTGAATAGTTCTTTTGGTTCTCCGACCAGTTTCGCGACCGTATCCGGCCACTTCTCAATGTCAAGGCCTTTCTGTGCGAGGAACGCAGCGGTCCACCGCTCGAGGCCGATGCCTGAGCAGCCAGACCAGCAGTCCACACCGCTCTGGATCTTCACGTTGAACCCTGTCGGGTACTTGTCACCGTTAATACTCACGTTCTGGAACTCGAGCCAGCTCTTGTTGTACGGGAGGAACGCTTCGTAATCAGTTGTCCCGATCCGCGAACCACAGCCGCAGCTGCTTTCCGTCTCTGTCTCGATCATCCCTTCCTGTGCCATGAACCACGGGGTTACGCGTGCTGCACGCCATTCCAGTTCGAGGAGGTCCTCGAAGACATGCCGGTATGCCTCGTGGAGGCGGTCTGCTGTCTCAACGGTCTGTTCTGCGGTGCCGAGCCAGAGGATCTCAATCCTGTGGAACTCGTCGACGCGTTCAATCCCGTGGATCCCGCCGCTCTCGTACCGGTGGGAGGTCCCGCTCCGGTCAAAGATCCGGATCGGAAGACAGTCGTTTGCAAGGGTCTCCCCCTGCAGGAACGGCCAGAACGAGGGGCACTGCGCATAGCAGAGCCCGCCAATCGGCCCGTCAATCTTCTCCCTGATCATCTCCACCGGGACCTCGCCGGTCACCTTGAAGTAGTCCCCGACATCTTCCCAGTAGGCCGGGTCGCGGGTTTTGGGTGTGCATACATAGTAGATCTCAGGATAGACCCCTTTTGCATGCCCTGACTTCTTCCAGACCTCCCATGGGACGAGTTTTGGGAAGATCATCTCGGCGAACCCCATCGGTTTGATGATCTTCTCAACGACTATCTCCTCGAATGCCCGGAAGAGCTGGACTGACTGGGGTGCATGGATCCATTGCCCGCGGGACAACGCATGCCTGACCCAGTTCCGCCTGATCATCTCTTCGGTTGGGTCGCTTTCAGAGAACCGGGGTTTTGGCCCGCTCTCAAAAATGAGCTCCCAGTGCTCGGCCTTGCCACCGTAGGTGCATGCCTGGATTTTCTCTTCGACCAGGCGGACGAGACGGTCAGGGACACGGTTTTCGAGGTCGGCAGCCGTCATCACGAGTTCGAGCTCGAGGGTATCGCCAAGGAGGCATGAACGGGTAATGAAGGGGAGGTTCGGGATATGGACCTCCTCCGGGAAGTCCCCCTTCATCGTGATCCTGAATGATTTCACGATGATATCACGGAGCCCCACCCTGAACCGGCCGAGTGTCGGTGCAATCTGCTTCCGGAACCGGAACAACCCGTCATGTGCACGGGTATACGGCCCGCTCTCAATCGAGAGGTATACCAGGGGGCCATCCGCAGACCAGCTGACAATGCGGCCGATCTCGTCTTCCCCGGTACCTGCAGGTACCCCTTTCCTGAACAGTGTCCGGTTGGACTCCTCTACCAGGTTGCCGACTGCCTCCACCGCTTCGGGGGTGAGAGCAGCACTGAATATAAGTTCGGCATCTAATGCAAAGCGTACGAACATATCTCCTCCGCTATTCCGAGGTTCATCAGGTAGTCGTCAACTGACGCGATCACGGACCTGATGTTCTGACTCCGGATGACCGTTTTCACGCACCCGTCTTCCACCCCGGTCGTCATGCTCGAGAGGTTGTCAGGCTGGATTGAGCCTGTCATCTCCTTTGAATGCCTGTGCCGTGTCATAATGACGCCTTCTACTGCTAATTCGCTCATGAGGCCATTGCCTCCTGCCATGCTGACCGGAATTCCGGTACCCGCGTGCAGGGGACCGTTGCACCGGCCCTGAGCCGGTGTCCGCCGCCTTTTCCACCGCATGCACGGGCGATCTCCCTGATAATCGTGCCGATATCCCGGGTGACCCCTTTCGGGCACCGTGCCGAGATATGGCAGGCATCCCCGGTGGACGCAAACACAACGATCGGGGTCCTGTCGGTGCAGTCATAGGCCAGGGCATCTGCGACATCACTCGCCACAACAACGTCCTCCACCTCATAGAAGCCATCCTGTCCTGCCGTTTTGCAGGCATTATCGAGAGCCCCTATCACCTGCAGCCGGTGCGAACGAGCGATTTCCCATGCGTCGGGAAGCCCTGCGGACGACCTCATGCAGATCGATGCAGCGAGGCCTCCTTTTCCGGCCTTCCCGCATGCATCGAGCACCGCGGCAAGGGTGTGGGCATCAGGGAGGACTTCACGTTCCAGCCCGTAGGTGTCCCCGTACAACCGGTATGCAGCATTTGCACCGGTTTTCTGGCCTGTCTCGAGGACGAGGAGTGAGAGGAGGAGGGATTTATCAAGTTCCTCTTCACCGGTGCACTTGTCGAGGATTGATTCCACGACCGGCTGGTTACCGCTGATCCCCGGGAGATAGGGATTGATCGACATGTAAAGCCGTTCGGGTGCATCTCTTCCCGGCAGGTGTAAGCCCCGGCCGGGTGTGATGATCCGGTTCGCGACGGCCTCGTTAAAGATCTCGAGGTTTTTCCCTGCCGGTTCCTGGCCATCGCCGACAAACCCTGTTACTGCAAGGCCGGCGAGGTCGCGGTTGTCCCCGAGCTCGTTGGCAACCAGGTACGCCGTACCCGATGCACTCAGTTCATGGTCTCCGTCGATCCCGAACAGCCGGGGGTTCACATGATAGTTCCCTGAGAACCCCGGGATATGGTGGTCCACGACCATCACGTCCCCGGGCAGGTCTTCGCGGCCTGACCCTAGGTCGCAGAGGAGGGTCCCCTGCCCGGCGGTAATCCCGGTCTCCGGCAGTTCGGCAACTACCCTGAGGCGGAATTTCATGTCCTTCCTGAGCATCGCGATGCAAAGGATAGACGCGGCCGTAATGCCATCTGCATCATGGTGGGCGTACACCTCCACAAACTCCTGGCGTTCCAGGTGTTCTGCGACCCGTCCGGCTGCTTCTTCGAGCGACATATGAATTATCTTGAGAGGAGGATTTCTGCGGTCTCTGGCTTGTATACCCAGCCCTTCGCTAACTTGCCGGAGCTTACATAATACTTTACAAGTCTCCGGACTTTTGATTCTGTCAGCTGCATCTGCCGCTTGTTGTGCACATCTTTCTTATTCTCTGCGAGGTGCTTGCGGAGCCCGAGTGCCTTAACAATAAGGTTCTTTAAGTCTTCCGGGATCTCTCCTTCAAGCCCTTTTTCCTTCACAATCTGTCCTATCCGCTTCCCTGTAGCGAGTTTCACGTCAGGGACACCATAGCGGTCACGGAGGACCAGGCCGATCCGGGCGGTTGATACACCCTCTTTACTCAGGTCAACAATGACCTTCTCGATCGCGGTCACATCGGTGTTGGACCATTCCGGTGCTTCTTTCCGGTATGGCCTGACCGATCCTGACTGGCCTCTCGTTCGCGCATACATTCTTGCCATAGTTCACCTCTAACTGTGCGTTCAGTAAATCCGGGAAAAGAGCCGCTACTGCTGACTCCCCGTAATCCCCAGCCACGAATGGGCCGTGCAGGAATAGCACGTCGGATTTACATCTGCCAGCACCAAAAAGTGCTGTTTATAAATGGGTGGTTCCGTTCATAATAGTATCGCCGGGGTTGTTTGTTATCCCGGCTGCCCGTATAGGAGTTACGCAAAGACAGAAGCAAATAGAAAGATCAATATATATAAATAACTGAATATATTACGTGGTTAATAGGATCCAGATTTCTGACTTACACTACATCAATTTCCTTGTTGCAGCAACATGTGATGTATCATG
>CAIKOD010000065.1 GCA_903828975.1 uncultured Methanomicrobiales archaeon
ACTGATATTCTTTGATGCCTGCATTTCAGCTATAAATTCATGAATAAGTCCTGCGTCATCTTCTGTTAGAACACCCAATGCGAGGCTCTTCTTGATAGAATTTTCTGCATGTTCGCTTTTTATTGAATGAAACGATCTTTTGGGAACAATCACCGGGGAATTGGCTGCCATTAATGGCAATAGGTATGCAGCCTATAAAAGAGTTTTGACAGACTTGGACAAACTGTCTGGATGCTGCTATGGGGATTCGAACCCCAGTCGCGAGCGTGAGAGGCTCGCATGATTGGCCGGACTACACTATAGCAGCAAATGTATGAATAACTGCCCAGATACATGGGTAGTGTTGTTACTTAAATATGTCTGTTATTCGTCGTTTCTCGCTGACCAGGCCCTTTTTCCCGGCTGAATTTCTCTAAATCGTAAACGCCCACCCGCAATTCCTACACCCACAACTATATGTGAATGATCCGGCCAATGATAGAAAGAATGAGTGGCCTCGAGGATCAGATCAAGGAGCTGGAGGATGAGCTCCAGAAGACACCTTACAACAAGGCCACTTCCAAGCATATCGGCCGTATTAAGGCCAAAATCGCGAGACTACGGGACGATGCTGTTAACCGGGCGATGAAGTCCGGTGGCGGAAGTGAAGGTTTCTCGGTTAAAAAATCCGGTGATGCAACAGTTGTCCTTGTCGGATTCCCTTCAACAGGTAAGAGCACCCTCCTTAACCAGCTTACCGGTGCAGAGAGCGCAGTCGCTGCCTATGAATTTACAACGCTTACGGTTGTTCCGGGGGCGATGGAATATAAGGGGGCGAAAATCCAGATCCTTGATATCCCTGGCCTTATTGCCGGTGCGGCGATGGGCAAAGGCCGGGGTAAGGAAGTTATCGGTGTTGTACGAAGCGCAGATATGATCGTGGTCCTCGTTGATGTTTTTAACCAGGGCCATGTCGACGTGCTGATGAAAGAGCTGTATGATGCAGGGATCAGGATAAACACGCCCAAACCCGATATCACGATTAAGAAGACTTCACACGGGGGTGTGCGTGTCCACAAAGTCGGCACCCTTGAACTTAATATAGAGGAAATCCGTGCGATCCTGAGTGAAAGTAAAATTATGAATGCAGATATTCTCATCAGGGGCGGGGCCACGCAGGAAGACCTGATTGATGCGGTAATAGGGAGTCGTGTATATATTCCCGCATTTATAGCAGTCAATAAAGTCGACCTGATAGACGATGAGCAGGCAGATGAAATAGAGGGTACTCTTGCTGAACGTTTCTGGATGCCACCGGTCATGATCTCTGCCCAAACCGGGTACCACATGGAAGAGTTGAAAGAAGAAATTTATCAGAAACTCGGATTTATGCGGCTCTTCCTACGTCCCCAGGGTGCAGAGGCAGATCTCGAAGAACCCCTGATAATCCGGTCAGGCAGCACTGTCGAAGCCGTATGCAGGAAACTGCACCGGGACTTTGTCGACCGTTTCAGATATGCCCGTGTCTGGGGGGACCACGTGAAACATCCCGGGCAACGTATTGGTCTTCCCTATAAACTCCATGACGGGGATATCCTCTCGATAATCATCGAGCATTAATATAAAAAAGTTACCTGCAATATACCAGGTCCTGATTTCTTTTCTGAATGGATCCAGTCGGAATAGTATTCAGGGAAGTAACTATTCAGCAATCCCCTTTTACAGCTTCAAGAAGCCGGTGAAGGGGGGCGGTTGTTTTCACGCCGGTACCAAGGTAGTGGCAACGGGTGGCAGGAAATCCTATTGCATGAATCCTCCCGAGCAGTTCCTCCATCGGTGGAGGCGAGCGTCGCTCCCGCTTGGCAAGCTGGTGGTAATCGTAAAATCCTGCCGTTGGCAGTTCATTCCGGCAGATTGTCAGGAGCGTTGCCAGTTCCCGTGAAGTCCCTAGCGGGAGCAGCGGAACCTTTTCAATCATGGCGTCAAGGAGTGCGTCTGACTGGACCCCGCCTAGCCATAATGGACCGACCGGGATCAGGCCGGTACCGCAATATTCGCACAACGCATTCTGCGGCAGCATTCCATGTTGTTCAGAGCGGGAAGGGCATTTTGGGCACTGCAGGATGTACCCGATCGATGAAAGGGTCCGTTCAGCTGCGGACGCACCTCTCCTGACCTGCATGTGCAGACGGACAAAATGCTCATGGGCAAAGCAGAACTGCGGGACCAGTCCTATATCATATTTCAATGCCTCACGAACGACGAATCCAAGGAGTGTGCGAAGACCTGTCTCACTATGGTACTCATTATTCAATGGCTGTGAAAAATATCGTCGCATACCTGCCTTTTTATGAGCACCACAGAGTGGTGCGGTATCTGTCGCCGTGACCATGAGGAAATGGCGTGCACTCCGGATCGCAGAATCAATAAATGGTGCCGGAGTCCCAAATGGGTCGAGGTCTACGGCATCGAACCTCTGACCTGAAAGCAGGACATTCACATCGCTTTTTGTTACGGTGACATTTTCGAGGCCTGAATGAACAATATTTGTCCGGATCAAATCAACCGCACGTGGGTCACGGTCATTGATAGTGACGGTAACTCCACATTCCTGCGCTACCCGGAGCCCCCTGACACCGGTTGCACCCATTGTATCGATATAGTTCTCAGGGTGCACTACCTGGAGCAGGAGTACCGTGGCATCGCGGTTGAGCTCCATGCGCCGGTTATAAAAAACAGGTGCAGTGCCGGGAGGGAAGGCGTAATCTTCGTTCTGTCCGGGGATAAAAAAACGTGTAATCCCCTCTACGGCCTCTATTAATTCCATAATCCCTAATATCATGAGTTTCGTTAACCTTATACCTATCCCTTGTCAATTCATATAGGCGAGGGCGTGTGGCTTAGCCCGGACATAGCGTCAGCCTCCTAAGCTGAATGCCG
>CAIKOD010000066.1 GCA_903828975.1 uncultured Methanomicrobiales archaeon
CACTCCTGTTAAAATAATATGGCTACATCGTCGCTGACTGATGAGTGATGAGGGAGACGCTACTCCTGAATGAGGTGAGTTATGGCAAACGCATTTGTAAAATTCCAGGTACCTGAAGAAATTCAGAATAAGGCGCTTGAAGCGCTTGAGATCGCAAGAGACACCGGAAAGATCAAGAAGGGTTCGAACGAGGCAACAAAAGCCATCGAGAGAAGCATTGCAACCCTGGTGCTTATCGGTGCTGACGTGGAACCAGCCGAAATCGTGATGCACCTCGGACCACTTTGTGACGAGAAAAAAATCCCCTACCTGTATATCAATAAGCAGAATGACCTCGGTGCCGCAAGTGGTCTTGATGTCGGCTCAGCTGCTGCTGCAATTGTAAAGCCCGGAAAGGCGAAGGAAATTATTGACGATATTATAAAACAGGTCACTGACCTGAGAGCGTGAGGATATTATGGCAGACGAAGGAACACCCGCGGAGGTGATCGAGGTGATCGGCTCAACCGGAATGCATGGCGAGGCGATGCAGGTAAAATGCCGGATCCTTGACGGGATCAACAAGGGTCGTATCATTACCCGCAATACAGTGGGTCCAATCCGTGAAGGCGATGTGCTGATACTCCTCGAGACCGAGCGCGAAGCAAAGAAACTATCGAGGCGGTGAGCAGAATGGTTGAGATGCGCAACTGCTCATTCTGTGGCGGAGCAATAGAACCCGGTACCGGGAAACTCTTTGTCCGGAAAGACGGGAGCCTGTTTTACTTCTGCGGCACGAAATGCCAGAAGAATTACAAGATCGGCCGCGTAGCCCGTAAAGTTGCATGGACTGCAGCAGGCCGCAAGGCACTAGGAAAGGAGTGAGCTGGTTTGGAACGCACTTTTGTAATGGTCAAGCCTGACGGGGTCCAGAGAGGACTTATTGGTGAGGCAGTCGGACGGCTTGAATCCAAGGGCCTGAAGCTCGTGGCTGCACGCTTCGAGCAGATGCCTGACAACTGTGTGATTGAACAGTACAAAGAACACCAGCAGAAGCCGTTCTTTAATTCGCTTAAAAAGTATATCATGAGCGGGCCGGTGTTCCTCATGGTCTGGGAAGGGAAGAATGCCGTGAAGATCGTGCGTACCGTTATCGGGGCCACGAACCCGGCAGAAGCAGCTCCCGGGACAATCCGCGGGGATTTTGGCCTTGATATCGGAAGAAATGTTATCCACGCTTCTGATTCGGTTGAGAGTGCAAACCGCGAGATTGCAATCCACTTCACCGCAGATAATCTCATCAGTTATACAAGGATTGACGAGCCGGTCCTCTACGAGTGACCGGGTGGGACCCGGTCATTTTTTTAAAAATTTTCCAGATCTGCTGATATTCCCGGATATCTACCACGTTGATTTTAGGATTGTTTTCAAATTTACCTCTACTCCAGGGTTTTCCACCCCGCCGCTGTGGTGACCCCGGTTGGGATAGGGGATGATCTCCCGAATCTCTGAAATTTTTCTTTGAATGCCCTAATTGAACCCTGCCAATGAGTATCTTATTGAGGGTGGGGCAGGGAGGGGGTGAAACCCCCTCCTGCCTGAGCAGTTCAGTTAATTATTTTTATTACGCGCAAGGGTTTCAACAAAGCCCTTCCTTTTTCAAAACACACAGGGTTTCCCATGTAAACAGACATGATGCTAAAAGGCCACAAGCATACAAAATGAAAATGCCAGCGGGGATTTTCATATTAAATGCCTGAACTGACCCCAATATAAGGAGATTTTTAACAAAGCATTTTCAATCGTCCGGGTGTGAACTTCCCGTTCATGTGTGTTTCAACAGAGCC
>CAIKOD010000067.1 GCA_903828975.1 uncultured Methanomicrobiales archaeon
ACCGAGTGCTTTTCTTCCCTTGTTGTTGGTCGGTATGACAAGATCTACAAAACTTGTCATATTATTGGTATCACAGAGGGCAAGGATCGGTATTCCGCTCTGGACGGCTTCTTTAACTACCTGGGCATCACCAATCGGGTCAGTGACAACAACAACTTCAGGTTCGATATAGTTGTGGAGGTTCTGATTTGTGAGCATCCCGGGGATAAAACGTCCCGTCACTGCCATTCCACCGATCGTTTCTGCAAATTTCTTCGCCGGGTACTGCCCGTACTGACGGGAGGTAACAACAAGGATATTCGGTGCATCGAACTGGTTCAGGAACTTGGCAGCGGTCTTGATCCGCCCATCCGTCTCCCTGATATCAAGGATATAAAGCCCGTCTCCCCTGACCCGGTAAATAAATTTCTTCATGTCCTTGCTTTTCTGCTGCGTCCCGATGTGAATCCCTGCAGCGAGGTATTCTTCGACGGGGACGAGCGGCTCTTTCAATTCAATTTCCATCTCTGTTTCTGTCATTCTAGCATCTCCTCAATTCGAATAAGTTCATTCAGCTTCGCAATCCTCTCGCCACCCACAATTCCTGTTTTAAGAAAAATACAGTTAAATGCCGTTGCAAGGTGCGAAATTGCAGTATCTGTTGTCTCTCCTGAACGGTGGCTCATGACGGTGTCCATCCCGTTCGTGTGCGCGAGCCTTACGGCTTCAAACGTCTCTGTCAGGGTACCAATCTGGTTCGGTTTTATAAGGACACAGTTTGTTGAACCATTGCTGATCCCATCGATGATACGACCCGGGTTTGTGACAAACAGGTCATCACCGCAGACTAGGCACCTGTCACCGACCTGGTCAGTCAGCTCGGCAAACCCTGCGAAATCATCCTCGTGAAGTGGGTCTTCCACATAAATCAGTCCATAATGGTCGACCAGTTCACAAATATACGCAATTTGTTCTTCAGTCGTCCTGGTTGTGTCACGGTAATGGTATGTACTATCATTCTCATACCACATCTGGCTTGCCGCGACATCAATCCCCATGCCGATTTCAAATCCGGCATCTTCAGAGACGATTACAGTAGCTTCCTTTACAATCTCGAATGCAGCAAGGTCAGTGATCTCTGGTGCCCATGCCCCTTCATCACCTTTACCGCACGGCTTGTCCCGGGCATTCAGGAGCTCCCTGACTTTCCGGTGGACTGCCGCATTGGCAAATACCGCCTCTTTTGCTCCTGATGCACCTGTTGGAACGACCAGGAACTCCTGAATTTCCGTTGCATTCGCAGCATGCGCTCCACCACCAATGGCATTTCCCAGCGGGAACGGGGTATCCATAACGAAGGCGCCACCAAGGTAGCTGTACAACTCAAGACCGAGCGATGATGCCGCCGCCTTCGCGTTCGCAAGCGAGAGCGCAACCGCAACATTTGCTCCGATTGTACTGAAATCAGACGTGCCATCAATTTCACGGAGCAGTCCGTCAATATAGATCTGCTCACGGGAATCCTCACCGATAAGTTTCGGGACCAGGTCCTCCCGCGCAAATACCACAGCTTCTTCCGGGGGCCGGACTTTTGCTTCAAATTTCCCGGTGCTTGCTCCGCTTGGTGCCGATGCACGCCCAAATCCATCTTCTGTGTAAATATCTGCTTCCACAGTGGTATTTCCACGGCTGTCCAGTATTGTTCTTAACTGGATCTCCTGTATGATCGTCATGCCTACTTCCTCTTCACAGTGATGGGGATGATGTTCTGCTGAAATTCCTCGATTGCTATCTCGAGCGGGTCACACTTTTCAGTTTTGATCAGGAGCGGGGCACCCATCGATATTTGCAGGGCCCTGGCTCCGATAATCCGGGCTCTTTCATATCGGGTATACGCTTGCATTATCAGTCCTCAAATTTTTCACATTAACAATAAATGGGGTCGCTGAGATTCGAACTCAGGTTACGGCATCCCGAACGCCATAGGATTCCAGGCTACCCCACGACCCCTCACTGGTACGGGTTGATATCGTCAATAATCTCCTTGTGCGTCAGCAGCATCCGCCGACAGCAGTAGCGATCCATGCCGAGATCGTCGAGGATCTTTTTAGGATCCTCGCCCGCATCACGGCGGTGTTTAAATTCTTCATACGCGGGGGAAATAACCTTTCCGCAGGTGAAACATCGTACAGGTATCATACCGGCTCAATCTCGTTTTGTTCCTTAACGATACGATTTCTGGAATTTCTTACGTGCACCGCGACCGTGTGGTTTCTTCGCTTCTTTCTGCCGGGAGTCGTTGACGAGCAGGGTACGGTCATATGCAAGGTAGACTTCCTTGATCTGAGGGTCATTTGACCACTTCAGGATACCACGGGCAAGGGCAGTCCTTACAGCTTCGGCCTGTCCCATGATTCCTCCACCCTGCACGTCGATCGCCACATCTACACCTTCAATTGCTTTCGGCATGAGAAGGATAGGCTCGGAAATTTTCATCCTGACGAGCTCAGTACCATAGATCTCGAGTGGTACCGAGTTGATACGGATCCTGCCTTTCCCTGCTTTCATTGTCGCCCGGGCGATCGCTGTTTTTCTTTTGCCACTTGTATTGATAATCTTTATCATATCTTCACCCCTCAGTATTTAGCTCCAAGGAATGTGCTAACTGCACCGAGCGTGATATACTGCGCATTGTTCAGACGGTCCATATGGGCTTCCTCCAGAGTTTCTGTTTCTTTTCCCTGGAATTCAAATGGGACGCCAACATATGTCTTAATCCGCTTAAATGCCTCAATACCACGCTCCCTTTTATACGGGAGCATTCCACGGATAGTACGCTTCATAATATGGTCAGGTCTCCGGGGGAAAAACGGGCCGCCTTCGGTTGAGCCACGGGACCTCTTATGGTCATAGTTATCAAGCACCCTGGCCCGGCTACCCGATATGATTACATTCTCGACATTGACAATTGCAATGGTCTCGCCTTTCAATGCCCGCTGGGCAACGAGGCTTGCAAGCCGCCCGAGGAGGAGTCCGTCACCATTAATAATTGTAACCATTTGACTCACCTCAGAATCCTTACCTGACTACCCTTCGGGTTGTCTTTCAGCAATTGCTCGATACTCATACACTGCCCTTTCGCCCCGGTAATTTTTTCAGCTGCAGACTCTGAAAAATTCAATGCTGCAACTTTTACCGATGCTTCAATAATACCACTGCCAAGGACCTTTCCAGGAACAAGAATCGTTTCACCATTATTGGCATAACGATTGATCTTGCTCAGGTTCACTTCAGCATACTTACTACTGGATGCTTCAATCCTTGTGGCAATATCCCGCCAGATATTAACCCCGTTCTCACGCGAAGTGTTCTTCAGCAGTGAGATGAGGTTTACCAGGCG
>CAIKOD010000068.1 GCA_903828975.1 uncultured Methanomicrobiales archaeon
ATTTTTTAACCGCTGTTCCGCCGTGTTATCGCGGATGGTAATAAGGATATGCCTGGTTTTTCCTTTCTCTCCAAGGGGTACCAACCTGATCTCAAACATGAGCGTTTGTTTCCCCATTTCAATCATCTCTTCATAGATAGCCGGCCGGTTGGTCTCCAGTACCTGGTTGAGCTGTGCAGGCCGGATGGTCTTGAGCAGTCTCGAGATAGTTTTAATGCTTTTATTCCGGAGATCCGTTGTTATCCCTATCTCCCTGCACCAGTCTGCGAATGCAAGGTTGTACTCCTCAACCTGGAGGTCCGGATCAATAATTACAACCGGGAGCATGATGGCGTCAAGCATTATCCGGGTGTTGGTTTCCAGGTCTGCAAGCTTGTGGCGTGTCGCTATGATCGGCCGGCAGTCGCGGAAGACAAGGAACAGGCCACCGTAATTGTTCTCACGGTTTTTAATCATTGATGTGGAGACCAGGAGGGGAATTTCCCGGGACTCCTTGTTGATAAGGGTACACTGGAACGGGAAACCGAGGAGCCCCGGGGTGTCTGGTTCATCAGGGTTTCCCTTCGAAAATAACGGGTTATCAGCCTGCTCTTTCATCCGGAAGACACGCTCAAGCGGCTTTTCAAGAGCATCGGTGGGATGAATTCCAATGAGACCTGCTGCCGGGTCGTTGATGAACATGATGACGCCGTTCTCATCTGTTGCGATCAGGGGATCAGAGACCATCTTTAACAAGGTGTGCAACCGCCGTTCGCGGAGGTCAGTCTTTGAACCTAGTTTCTTTTTATACAGCGCCATTTCTATATTGGAGTGAAGGTCACGGATTTTATAGGGCTTAGTCAGGTAGGTGAACGGGCTGGTAAGGCCCGCACGTCGTACCGTCTCTCCATCCGAATACGCCGTCAGGTAAATGATGGGGGAGTCGAGAAACAGGGAGATCTGCTCCGCGGCGGTGATCCCGTCCATCCCCCCTTCAAGGTTGATATCCATCAGGATCAGGTCGGGTTTTTTCTCGCGGGCCAGTTGTATCGCAGCCTCTCCCGTAGCAGCTTTCCCTGCAATCCTGTATCCCAGCTCCTCAAGCTGGGACTCAATCGTCATTGCAACTATTGCCTGGTCCTCAACAATGAGGATATGTTTCTCCATTCCCGACACCCGTGAACGTATTACCTGCAGATAGGTAGTTACTGGTTGAATCCGGATTAATGACTTCCATGGACCGGCCCCTTACCCGTCACAATCCCGGAAGTGAAGGTAATATTGATTGCTGTTCCCTGCCCGCTTGTCACATCAAATGTCCCGTGGACCTGGCTGACAAGGTTTGTGACAAGTTTCATACCAAGCCCCGGGCCTGAGGTAAGGTCATACCCTTTCGGAAGCCCTTTCCCATTATCCCGGACCGTAAGGAGCATTCCCTCTCCGGACGGGTGAAGTGCCACTTCCAATGTGCCGGCCTCGCCGGGCGCAAATGCATATTTTATCGAATTTGTGGCAAGCTCGGTAACAATCATTCCGATAGCGATTCCCGTATCAATATCAAGGTTGATATCCACGGGAATATCCACCTCAAATGTCAGGAATTTTGCCGTGTCGTAGGAATCTGCAAGGTATTTAACAAGATTATTGATATAGGGGGACATCGACACGGAGGAAAAATTGGAGACCTGGAAGAGGTTCTCGTGCAGGAGTGCCATCGATGTGATCCGGTTCCTGCACGCGGAGAGGATTTCCTTTGTCTGGGGATCTTTAGCAAGCTTCGACTGGAGATACATCAGGCCGGATACGATCTGCAGGTTGTTTTTTACCCGGTGGTGGATCTCTTTTAACAGGACATCCTTCTCGGCCAGTGAATCCCGCAGTTTGGCTTCTGCCTGCTTTCTCTCGGTAATATCGAGGACTGAGGACTGGTACCCGATCTGTTTTCCGGCATCATCCCGGATCATGGTCGCAACACTGTAGGTGAAAAACGTTGAACCATCTGCCCGTAGTGCGGTAAATTCACCTTCCCATCGCCCGGAGGTGCCCAGTGCTTCCAGTACCCGTACTGCGTCCTTTTCGTCTGCAAAGAACCTGCCAATGGACTTTCCGATGACTTCTTCCTTTGTATTGTACCCCCACAGGCGCAGAAACGCCGGGTTCACGCTGGTCAGGAGACCCTGGTTGTCCGCGATGCTGTTGCCGGTAAGGGAGGACTCGAATACATAATTCTTTATCAGGAGTTGCTCTTCTACCCTTTTTCGTTCGGTAATATCCTGATTTGCACCAAAGGTCTTAATCACATGGCCATCCGCACCCATCACCGGGGCATACCGCGCAATGATCGTGCGAATCTCCCCGTCACGCCGGATGATCCGGTGTTCCATCTGGCCCCGGTAGAGGGGATCGGTTGTCTCCAGCAGGTTCCGTATCTCGTCTCCAACCCCGGGGATATCATCCGGGGGGACGAACTCGCGTGCATACGTTTCGGCTGACATCCGGTACCCCCCTTCCCGTTCAGCGGTAGTGCCGTACAAGGCATAAAACCGGTCATCGAAGGTAAACTCGCCGGTTCCGACTTCAAACTCCCAGTTCACGATCCTGGCAAGGTCCATGGCAGTGGCGAGCTGCAGCCGGTTTTCAAGAAGTGACTCTTCTGCCACTTTGCGGCCGGTGATGTCCTGGTTCGTGATCCTTCTTCCGGCCCATGTACCGTCAGTGGTAAAAATTGCCCGGCAGGTATGGCCGATCCAGCGTAGGGACCCGTTCCTGTGGATAATGCGGAACTCTACCTTTGAGGAATCATCTGTCTGCCCGGCCGCGGAATGGAGCGAAGTGTGCTCTTCCCACCGGGCACGGTCATCCGGGTGAACGATCCGTTGTATCAGTTCAGGGTCAGCGGTGAATTCACCGGGGGTGTAGCCGGTGATGTGTTCAACCGAGGGTGAAACATAAATAAACTCCCTGTTCGGGCCGATCCAGTATTCCCAGTCATGCGTCCAGTCAATCATGGTGCGGAACCGGACTTCGCTCTCTTTGAGGGCATTCTCAGAAGTGCGCCGCTCAACAGCGGCCCGGATCTTCTGGACAAGTTCCGCAAACTGGGCTGTGGGATGGCCTCCTTTCTGGAGATAGAAATCTGCACCGTTCTCGATCGCCTTGATGACAATCTCTTCCCTGCCCTTGCCCGTGAACAGGATGAACGGGATCTTCCCCATGTGTGCCCGCACTTCAGCAAGGAACTGGATGCCGTCCAGCCCTGGCATCAGGTAATCGGATACGATCGCATCGAACGGTTCTTTGTTGAGGAGGACTAAGGCGGCAGAGGCCGACTCTATGGTCTCTACAAAGAATTCACCTGACTCTTCAAGGAACATCTTGCAGAGCTCAAGGAGTGCTGGTTCATCATCAACGTAGAGGACCCGGATAACCGCAGCCATGTTAGTCACTCTCCCCTGTCATCCGCCATGCCCCATCCGGTACCATTATCTCGAACCGTGCTCCCTTACCCGGCTCGCCGGTCTCGCGGATGGTGATGCCGGTGATGTCGAGGATCTCCCGGACAAAGATGAGACTCCGCAATGAGAAACGGGTGGTGTCGTCACCACCCAAAAAGATCTGCTCTTTCTTCTCCTGCGGAATTCCTACGCCATCGTCTTCAAAGAGGATCGTGATCCCACCAGGGGTCGTCGTGCGCCAGACCCGGATCCGGGTGACATGGCCGCCATGCGCGAGTGAGTTCTCGAAGAGACACTGGCAGACCTTTTCCAGCAGGGGATCGGCAAAGATCTCGAGGTTTTCTGTTTCAAGGCTGTGCTGAATTTCGCCGATGGATACATGGGAGAGCCCGAGCAACAACGCTAGGTTCAGGTTCTGCCAGGTTGCGGGTTTTACGCCCATGTCCTGGTAATCTTTCGTATATTCAATGATCTCATGGATTGACCGGAGCGCAGGTTCCCCTTTTGATAACATCGTTATGACCTGATCCTGATCGACTGCATGTTTTTTTGCCAGGTTCAGGTAGCCGTCCAGAACAAAGATCTGGCTGGTTAAGTCTTTTCGTGTCAGGTCAGAGAGGACATTGAGTTTGCGAGTTGTCTTTATCTGCGCTGTTTCCGCCCGCTTGCGTTCGGAGATGTCTATCACAAGGCCGGTTACCTTGTGGGGCTTGCCATCAGGAGCATACTCAGAAATTCTTCCGATATCACGGAACCACCGGTATCTGCCATCCCGGGTACGTATCCGGTATTCAACTTCGTACTGTTTTTTTAGACCGGAGAGATGATCCCGCATCGCCTACATTGCCGGTTCGGAATCATCGGGATGGAGCAACGTGGTAAAATCGGTATAATGGGAGAACTGTTCAGCCGGGTATCCCAGCATCCGTGCCTTGCGTTCGCTGAACGAAACGTTTCCGGTAGTGCAGTCCATCTCCCACCA
>CAIKOD010000069.1 GCA_903828975.1 uncultured Methanomicrobiales archaeon
AATTTTTATGATGCCCCGTCACATGACCAGATCCAGGTCGCTGACGAAGTGCTGGAATATATCAATAAGCGTAAATGTGATTTCCGTATCTGTACATCCTGCGGGGGTCCGATCCTCCTGCCTATTTCAATGAAATCCCCGAAACCAAATGATTTTCAGGTCAGGGCCGGGGATTACACAATATTTATCTCTGTCCACCAGGTACGCTACCTCCATTCGATAGATATGGGTATGGTACCTTTTTTTTATGACCAGGATGAGGGGTCTGGCAGCTGTCTATGAGTTATGAAGAACTCGACCACACCGCCGACATCATGCTGAGGGTTAGATCCCCCTCTACTGACTCGCTCTTTGCTGAAACTGCTTTGGCGATGATGAATATTGTGTACGGGGTGTCGCGCCCCGGTGAGGTAGAGAGGACTATCGAACTCGGTGCAGAAAATACCGAGAACCTTTTGTTAGATTTTCTTTCAGAGGTCCTTTTTCTTTCAGAGGTTGAATTCATTGTATTTTCATTGATCACGGTCAATATAACCGGGAATTCCCTGAAGGCTCTATTAACCGGAGAGCCATTCGACCCGGAACGACACCGGGGCGGGACTGAGATCAAGGGGATATCGTACTCCGGGCTCAGAATTGTTAAAGAGGATGAGGGGTATGTATTGGACATACTCTTTGATGTGTGAAAGGTTGATGCGATGCTTGAGCGGGTAACACGGCTGAGTGAGTACGAATGGGAGGTGCCGGTTGGAACGTCCACCGGAATGAGGGTCCCTGGTCGGTTTTTCCTTTCCGATTTGTTATACAAAAGCCTTGAATCGGGGGCTGTTCAGCAGCTGGCCAATGTAGCAACATTGCCCGGGATTATCAGGTACTCAATGGGAATGCCGGATATTCACTGGGGATACGGGTTTCCGATTGGCGGGGTGGCTGCATTTGACCGTGACACCGGGGTGATATCCCCCGGAGGGGTCGGGTTTGACATTAACTGCGGTGTGCGGCTTCTCTCGACACCGCTTACAATCGGTGATCTTGACCACCGGCGGGAGCTTATTGAGACCCTGTATAATGGGGTGCCCACCGGAGTGGGTGCAAAGGGACCGTTAAAGCTCTCTATGGGCGACCTCGAAGATATGATGGTAAAAGGTGCCGCATGGCCGGTGAACCAGGGATATGGTCTCCCGGAAGACCTTGACCACTGCGAGGAACGGGGTTGCATGGCCCAGGCTGAAACTCATGCGGTCTCTGCCAAAGCGAAGCAGCGGGGGATGCCACAGAGCGGGACCCTTGGCGCGGGTAACCATTTTCTCGAGATCCAGGTGGTTAAGGAGATTTACGACCCTGATGTGGCAAAGGCGTTTGGTATTCACCCGGGTCAGATCTGTGTCATGATCCACTGCGGTTCACGCGGGCTCGGGCACCAGACCTGCACAGACCATTTGAAAGTACTCGAAGGTGCAACAAAGCGGTACAATATTGCGTTGCCCGATCGCCAGCTTGCCTGCGCGCCGTTGTCTTCCCCCGAAGGAACGGCATACTTTGGGGCGATGGCTGCCTCTGCAAATTATGCATGGGCCA
>CAIKOD010000070.1 GCA_903828975.1 uncultured Methanomicrobiales archaeon
TACCTCGAAATACTCGAAGATACGCCGCTTGATCCCACAACCAACGAGTATTTCCAGAAGGTCAACACCGCTACAAAAAGGATCGCCGCTATGATCCAGTTCACCAAGGAGTACGAGCAGATCGGTGTCCATGCCCCTGCCTGGCAGGACTGCCGCACACTCGTGGACACCGCGGCTAAGGATGCACCGCTCGGACAAGTCACGGTGAAGAACGATTTCCCTGCCGGAACCGAAGTGTTCGCCGACCCGCTGGTAGTCAAGGTCTGTTACAACCTGATGGATAATGCGGTGCGGTACGGCGGGAAGATCACGACCATCCGGTTCTCTTCCCTGGAATCCGGTGATGACCACCTGGTCGTGTGCGAAGATGATGGCGATGGTATACCAGTTGAAGAGAAGGAGAAGATCTTCGAGCGTGGATTTGGAAAGAACACCGGGCTTGGGTTAGCCCTTTCCCGGGAGGTCTTTGATATAACCGGGATCACCATCCGTGAAACAGGCGAACCGGGCAAAGGGGCCAGGTTCGAGATGACAGTGCCGAAAGGGGCGTGGCGGATGAACCCGGGTACCAATAATATCTCCCGGAGTGATCCATGACTGCCAGCCTGTTCATTATGCCGCTTATTTTTGCGACGCTCATTCTCATTTCGCTTGGCATCTACAGCCGCCGCTTTTCCCGGCAGCCGATCCAGCTGCCGTTTGAGTGCATGATGTACCTCGCATCGGTCTGGTCAGTTACGTATGCACTCGATATCGCAACTGACAGCCTCGCGATAAAAATCATCCTGATGCAGGTCCGGTTCCTTGCGGTGCCGTTCATCCCGGTACTCATATTACTGATGGCCATACTGTTTACCGGGCATGATGCGTGGCTCTCGAAGCGGCGTATCGGGCTTCTTCTCGTTATCCCATCAGTCACGGCATTCCTTGCCCTAACGACTGCGTTCTCCCCGTTATTTCGGTTCAATTATTATCTCGTCCAGACCACCTCGGGATTTTCTGTACTTGGCTTTTCAGCAGGTATCTGGAGCCTGGCAATCTACCTCCCGTTCAGTTATATCGTAGAGATCGTTGCTGTTCTGCTCATTCTTTGGACGGTATTTTTAGAACGGGAGATCTATGCACGCCAGGCCGCCATCTTTTTAATCGCAATATTAGGGCCGGCATTGATCGAGTTCCTCTATTTTATCGGTATCACGCCAGTCCCGGGCTACAACCTCACCCCTTCAATATTTGCAATCAGCGGGGTCCTTCTCGCTATTGCTATCTTCCATTACCGGTTCCTGGATATCGTCCCCATCGCCCGCACCACTCTTTTCGAGCGGATGGCAGACCCCATGTTCGTGCTCGACCACGAGCAACGGATCGTGGATTTTAACCCGGCCGCAGCACGGGTGCTGGAAATGACACCTGCAGGAACAATCGGGACGGATGCATCAGTATTGTTCGGGAAATGGCCGGAACTTCTGCTGGGTCTCACCGGAATTGCGGATACGAAAAGAACGGTCCTCATCGGGAGTGGTGCGGATGCCAGATTTTTTGAGATTACGATTCAGGATGTTGGAACAGGGCCCATTGGAGGAGAAGGGCGTCTTGTTATCCTCCGGGATAGTACAAAACGCAAGCTGGCAGAGGAAGCACTTGTAGAGAGCAGGCGTCAACTTGATGCAATGGCCTCCAACATTCCGGGGGTTGTCTACAGGTACTACGTGAAACCTGATGGGACAACCGGGTTTGACTATATCAGCGGCCGCAGCCGGCAGATCCTTGGTCTTGAGAACGATAAGGTCACGTTTTTTGACCGGTTTACAGATGGAATCGTTCCAGAAGAACGAAAACGGTTTCTCAGATCGGTTCAGCACGCCATCAGCACAAAAACTCTCTGGGAGTTTGACAGCCAGTATGCGAAACCATCTGGGAAAAAGATCTGGATTCGTGCGGTATCCAGCCCGGTAATGGAAACGGGCCAACTTATTTTCGACGGGGTTATTTTTGACATCACCGACCGGAAAGAGGCAGATGAGTTCCTCCGGCTTCTTGCCCATATATCCGATGATGCCCCGGCATCCATCACGGTCCATGACAATGAGGGAAACTTCCTCTATGCGAATGAAGAGACTTTACGGCTCCACGGATATACCCGCGAGGAGTTTCTGGCAAAAAATCTCCATGAGATTGATGTGCCGGAGAGCGAGCAGTTGATCGCTGAACGGATGCAGAAGATTCGTGATGCGGGATCAGCTGAGTTTGATGTGCAGCATTTCCGGAAAGATGGTTCCATCTTCCCCCTCCATTTAAACGCAAAACCCGTGGACTGGGGTGGCAGGAAGGTGTTACTGAGCATCGCAACTGATCTTAGCGACCGCAAGAAGGCGGAAGAAGCCCTGCAGGAGAGCGAAGATCGTTTCCGTGCCATTTCGGAATATTCACACAATGCGATATGCATCATCGATGAACACGCGAAGATACTGTGGGTTAACGACAAAATGCTGACGCTGGGAGGATATTCGCGAGAGCAGGTGTACGGCGTGGAATCTTTCGTTGGATTTATCGCACCCGAATCCATCGAGTTTGTGGTGTCCAATTTCTCAAAGGTGCTTGCAGGTGAACCGTACGAGCATCACTATAATTTTTATATTATCCAGGCTGACGGGCAAAAACGCCTCTGCGAAAAGTACATGATGGATGTTGTGGATACCCACGGGAAGCGTAACCTTATCATCAGTATGCTGGATGTCACCGACCGCAAACGGGCGGAATCCATCCGTGATCAACAGTTACTATTCACCACCGCATTAAACGAAATATCAGAATGTATTATTTCCAACGATAATTCTGAAGATATTTTAGAGAGAACAAACCGTATTATTGGCAAAACCCTGCAACTGGACCGGGCA
>CAIKOD010000071.1 GCA_903828975.1 uncultured Methanomicrobiales archaeon
AAATAAATGCCGTGCTTTTTAGCCGGTCACGTTTTTACATGGGGTCTTATTACGCCTTATGATCGAGCACCCTATATCGGATGGTCTGAAGTCCTTTTTAATCTGTTCAAGTCCCGGGTCTTCAACCCTCAACATCCAGTATCCCATGGATAATTTCCCGCTTCCAAGGCAATACAACCGCGTCAACCCTGTCATATGTATGTTGAAGAAGAGGTATTGACAAGGAATCTGGATGGTAGGACAGTAAATGGAGGAGAGATTCCGTTACTCCCCTTCATAGCTGGTATACAGTGGCAACTATACACACAGTGGCAAACGATATCCATTTATTCGAGGTCCAAGGTTCGAAGCATGGATAAAGTACGGAATATGTCGCCCGGATGGGCAATAAGTTGTGAATTTTATGTTTATTAATAGTTATTGTTAAATAATTATATTTTACCTGCTATGTGTGGATTAGGACTTACACAGGCCAATTATTTCGATAATTGAATTTGGTTGACACTACGAAATGAATATGAAAAAGGGGTTGTCAAATTGTGATGCTTCAACGTATTTAGCTCAACTCCCGGAATATTTATCGGTGAATTAAGCCATCATTCCACCAGTATTTAGTAAAAGAACTTTATTTCATTATATTGTAAATGTAAATTGTTAAATCATAAGAAGTACCATGTTTGTCAGGATAATTTACTGCTATCTGAGAGATGCAGAAAAATTCCATTATAATTATTGACAGTTGTTAACCTTGGGTGGTTCTGGTATGGCAAAACGGTACCTCACACTAACTTCCCTCGAACATGCTCTATCTATCCTGAAATCATCCTTTAAGGTACCGGAAGGGAGGGAAACAATTCCGATCACACGGGCTGTTGGTCGGGTGGTTGCGGTCCCGGTATATGCACAATACTCTGTCCCCGAAGTAAACATCGCGGCTATGGACGGCATCGCTGTACTGAGCAGCGATACGATCGGGGCGAGCGATCAAGATCCTCTGACCCTGGTGCAGTTCTCCCGTGTCAATACAGGTAATATCGTTCCGAACACGTTTGATGCAGTTATCATGATCGAGGATACGTGGGAGAGGGGAGATACCCTCCAGATACGGAAACCCGCGGGACCAGGCCAGTATATTCGCCCGGCAGGGGAAGATATACGACAGAACCAGATGGCGCTTCCTACCGGTCACTTGATCAGACCATTCGATATCGGTGCGCTTGCAACATATGGCATCACCAGCGTCGAAGTCAACAGAGTGCGAATTGGGATTATACCGACGGGAAGCGAACTTGTCCCTCTGGGTGTCCGCCCGGCACCGGGGCAGGTCGTTGAGAGCAACACGGTCATGGCACAGGTACTGCTAGAGGGAATGGGCGCAAGCTGTACCCGTTATCCAATCGTGCGCGATGATCCCGACCTGATCTCACGCGCACTTAAGGATGCGGTATCAGAAAATGATCTGGTTCTCATCTCTGCTGGCTCTTCGGCGGGTACGCGGGATTTCACTGCCGGAGTCATCAGCTCGCTGGGAGAACTTCTCTTCCACGGCGTCGCGATACGCCCGGGCAAACCGGTCATGTTGGGCAGAATTCAGGGTAAACCCGTCCT
>CAIKOD010000072.1 GCA_903828975.1 uncultured Methanomicrobiales archaeon
GTGGCTTCTAATGAGATCGTTATCAGGCCAGGCTTTACGAACGGGAAACCGCGTCTCCGTGGTGGTCGAGTATGACTACCTCGACCCCCCTCCCATTTTGGACCGAGGAGGACATCATCAGCAGGTACACCCGGGCCGATGCCCTGAATGACGGTGAATTAATAGCGGCACCCGAAGCACTCACCCGGCAGGCCGGGATCTCGGTCCCGGTCGCATTCACCCGTGCGGCGTGGTACCAGTACATCGAACCCTCGTATCTTCCCGAGATGCCAGACCAAGACCTGACCGGCAGGCTGTGGGACCTGCTCTGGATGCTGCGGATGTCAGCAAGCAGATCACGCAGCAGCAGTGTTATAATATTCCGGGTGGCCTTTGAACTCCTGCGGGAGAGGGCCCGGGCCACCGGGATTATTCACCACCGGGGCGGGGAAACCGTCGAACTCAAAGCTGTCTGCGGACCAGGTGACGACGGCGAGCCGGTCATAACAGTTATGCTGCCAGGAGAGGACTGAGTACTAATGGCTAAACCCGCCCCCCATACATTTTATACGACTGAGGAAGTGGCTGCAATGCTGCACCTTCACCCCCAGACCGTCCGGAATCTAATTCTGAAAAAGCGGATGGGCGCCATAAAGATCGGTATGGAGTGGCGGGTCAGTGAAGAGGATCTTACCGAATTTATCCGGGAGAATAGGAACAAGTAACCACGACCGGTTGAAGTGCCTCACACAATCATAACCGGCCGCAGTCGGTGTAACTATTGCATCCCGTTTCTTATCAGATTATCTCCCAGGAGTAAATTTTTCCCTGCGGGGCGTCGCACGGTCCGGCCCTGAAGGCCCGGCCATCGAGCGCCACCCCTGCGGGTTCTTATTCCCTGGTATGATGTCGCTCCTCGTTCCCGGTTACGTCGCTCCGCTCCGACCAGGAACTTCGTTGCTGGTTGTTGGTTGATCGTGACCAGGGGGAATATTGCAGGACCTGAACATCATGTCGCTCCTTGGCACCTCGACCTCGCTTCGCTCGGTAACCGGGTGCCTCGTCGCTGGCTCCGGTGTTCCCTGTCTCAATCCTATTTCGTCGGGCCGTCGCAGGTGGCACGGCATCAGCCGGGCCTCGGCCTCCACAGGTAGCTCGCAAGCGATAGCGGAAAGCGGGCGATATTGCTTATCGCGAAGGCAACGGCGTCATCAGACCCGGTTGCCCGCGAACTGGCAGGCGATAACGAGGAGTACCCGACGAAGTTATGGCCGTCGTTCCCCCCGGTACAATATGAAAAACCAGGGCTTGATGTGCAGGCGAGGAGGCCCGCAGTGGAGCGAAGCGGAACGAGGACACGAGGAGGCAAACATGATGCCCGTGTCCACATATGCCCACATTATGTCCACATTGGTTACGAGAGGTCTAATGACTTTAATTGAATATTTTTCCATTTTAATAAATATTTATGCTGTTTCTTAATCATGATTCAGTGACTGCCATGGCCACTTATGTCCACATAGGTAGAGAAGACCGCGTTGAGCTGGAATAATTTTGTTGCCCCGCTTTTGGTCATAATAATTACTTTTTGCATTTCAAGATCTGCAAGATCGCGTCGTGCAGTCTTCTCATTGCATTCAAAAACCCTGCTGTATTCCTGTCGGGTGATTGTGGGATGAGTTTGTAAATATTTAATTGCCTTGTGCTGTCGTTCGTTCAGGATCTCCGGGTGTTCAAGAAGCGTGTTGACCGTTGATCGCGCGAAGGTCACCACAAAATCGTTGCCTGTTTCCCGGAACTGAGGGTCCGGGAGACCGTCACGTTCGCAGGCAGTGATCATGCTGATTGTACCAGAACCCCACTGTTCGATGTACCCGATAAGGAACAGGAGCCGGGCAATGGTTTTATTCCTTGGGTGGGATGCATGTTCGACTTTTAAGAGATCTATCGTAATGCCTTCCGGCAGTTTCCCAGGGTTCCAGACCTGCGCTCTGCTATCGAAAATACGGACTTGGACATTGCCTGATGCATTATAATCACGGTGACAGACCGCATTGATCACCGCTTCCCTTAGGGCATCTGGCGGATATTCCCAGTGCTCTTCCCGTTGCATCTTTCCCGGGACGATCCATGCCGCTTTTTGGATTGTCTGCTCTATGAACTGGTTGGTATCTTCGATGAGTTGATTGATTCTGCCATGCAGGACATTCATGTTAAGATAGGTGCTGGAGACTTCCTCTCCTTTGAACCGGGCGCAGCGAACTTCTGACTGGATGAAAAACCGTTGTGGATCTTTCCCGAAAAACAGGACAGCCGCATGGGTAGGCAGTCCTCCGCTCAGGACATCGAGTTTTTCCAAGGCTGTTTCTATTGGGATCGAGGGGTCTATGTCGAATCTTCGTTTGTTCTGCGCCCGTTCCAGGAATGTTCTGACCGAAGGTGCATCAATATCATCGATGGTGGCGCCCTGGCAAGGCCGGTCATCCCATGGCAATGTGTGGTCACTGAGTATGATACGTTTCAGTTCATCGGGAGGCATGACACGGTTTTCGGTCCCTGTCCGCGTGTATGCAATACCGTCAAGGAAGTATGGTTTGCTGGTCCCTTCCGGTACCATGACAATGATTAGATGTTTTCCCTGCTCTTCGATGACGCGGATATCCGGTGCGATATCAGGTTTTATCCGGGAAGAGATCTGCTGGGAAAGTTTGCGGAGGGAATGATCGGTGGGGTCTACACCGACAATTGTCCCTGTGTTGGTCCTACCGAACGTGATGACACCGCCATGCTGGTTGAGGAAACCGCAGATGGACTTGAGCGCGGGCTCGATGAGAGAGAGGGATTTTTTGAATTCCATGGTGTCGGATTCGCGGATTGTCATGAACGGAGTGATCCAGGTCGTTGTAATGAGTTAGGGTTCTCTTCCCTTTTCTTGTTGTTGTTCATAGATTTTGAAAAGCCTGTGTATCTGCATTTTCATTTCCTCCTTACCCCGTAAATCTGCACCTCTCCTTCGTCACTGTCAGTGACCCGGAGTCTCCAATCATGGGTGTTAATGAATCCGCCCGCAGGAATACATAAGGCGAGATTGTCGGTGCTGCCACCCTGGCGGTCCCAGATCTTCAACTCGGTGTACGTCTACGAGGAATCGTCCTTCCAACCAAGCCAGATCTCAAGGCCTCCGATGTCCATGTATGGGTGAGTTTCATCCGATAGTTAAGCAACTCTCCAAAAGTCTAATCAATAATGGTCCTCCTGCCCTCCGCTCCAATGATTTCGCCGGGCGAAATTCTTTCGCGAAGCCGAAAGGGAGCGGACAGGAGGCACCGGTGGTGTGGCCCCGCCCTTTAGGTTTGGTAGGGCGGGGAAATGGGGGGTGGGTCGGGCGCAGGGGCGCAAAGTGCTGTGCGAAATAGAAGCGACCCGCTGGAAAAGTGCTGATAGCCTGATCCGGATTGTCTGAATGGCCTGTACAAGTGGGATAGCAATTGTTGATTTGAGAAAGAATCGCTATCATGGCTAACCGGGGCGAGCTGGATCACAGGACCTTACCCAGTTTCCTCATTAATCCTCTGCACCTCATCCTCCTCGTCCCCGGCCTCCCCCTTATGCCCTTCCATATACATCCAGCCACGAATTACGAACAGCACAGGAAGCCCGACTGGGATCGCGATGCCGGCGGGGCCATGGAAGAGTGGGCCATATTGAATAATTATAGAACTACTGAATAAAATACCAGCAGTGATAATTAATGTCCCACCCCGTTTTTTGATGTAATTGGAAGATCCTACTTCAAGAAATTGCATCAAAATGCTGGATACCAGGAAACATACTCCGATGACCTGCACTGTGACTCTGTCAACAGTGAAATTAAATGATACCATCATAAGGTTTCGGGTTGAATCACCGATATGAGTAGGTTTACCGACTTTCTTGACCTCTACCCTGTGATGAACACGAAGCGGAATTACAGGGCCGCCCTGATGGCGTACATGGACTTCATCTATGGCATGAAGCGAATGAGGCCTGAGGTGACCACTGAGGAGCTCCGAAAATACGAGGAATTGATCGAACAATACTCGACCGAGGAGCGGGATCATGTCAGCGACCTGATGAGGTTCAATGCCCACAATGCCGGTGTAAACGTAACTCCTCACACGGCCCGGAACCGGTTCAAAATCACCAAGGAGTTTTTCTCCTTTATCGGGATCGAGCTGAATCAACGGGATGTCAAACGTATCAGAAACAAGCTCCCGAAGGGCCATACCCGGACGATTGAGCGGGACATGGACCATGAGACCCTTCGTTCGATTATGTCCCACCTCGATGTGAAGAGCAGAGCATTCTTCCTTACGCTCGCCTCGTCAGGTATGCGGGTCGGTGAGCTCGTAAAGATCAACATGGCAGACTTCAACCTGAACGAAAACCCTGCATCGGTACTCATTAGGGGTGAGCTCACTAGGACCGGGGACCAGAGGTGCACGTTCATCTCCCAAGAGGCCCTTACGGCAATTCACGAGTGGTTGAAGGTTCGCGACAAGTACATGCAGACCGCGTTCAACCGCAACCGTGGCTTCACGAACAAGGACAAGTCAAAGATGCGATCGATGGATGATCCGAGGATGTTTCCCATCTCGCAAAAGGTCGCCGGTGAAATCTGGACGAATGCCCTTAAGAATGCAGGATTGCTCTCCTATGATAATGTGACGAACCGTGTGCAAATCCACATCCATATGCTCCGAAAGTTCTTCAGGTCACAGCTTGCACTGGCATGCCCTGTCGACATCGTCGAGGCCCTGATGGGCCACAGTGGTTACCTCACCGATGCCTATAGGAGACACACGAAGAAACAGATGGGGGAGTTTTATTTGAAGGCTGAGCATCGGGTAACCATTTCAGGAGGCGACATCCTTGGGGGTCTCGATTTCGGGGAAAAACTCGCATCTTTGGAGCAGGAGAATAACGAGATGAAGGTGGCCCTCAATAGTCAAAGATTCGAGAATCTCGACCTTAAATCAAGGATTAATCATCTTGAGGCGGTGATGGCTACGATGATGGCGATTGACCAGATACCTGACCTGCCCGTCATGCTAAAAGGGAAACAACCTAGAGCGATATTGAAAGAAGAGGCAGTCGTCAATAATCATCATTCAATCAGCTGATTACAAATCGGGTTTTTTCTGCTAGATATGAGGCACATGCCACGCGGTATATTTCGCTCTACGCGGCGGGCAAACAATCTGCGAAACAGGACCAAATATAAAGCAATAACGTAAAATATTTTTCAGTTTCCGTTATTTTCTTGGGTTATTTTTTAGGATTCCACCGGGATCACAGAACCTCACCCAGATTCCTCATCAATCCCCTGCACCTCTTCCTCCTCGTCCCCGACCTTCTCCTTTCGCCCCTCCATATACATCCAGCCGCCAATCACGAACATCAGCGGGATCCCTATGGGTATGGCAATCCCAACAGGACCATGGAAATATAGACCGAATTGAAACATAATTGAAATCAGGAAACAAACCGTTGAAATAATCAATAAAAAACCAGCTATTTTTAACTGAATGTCCTTTTTGACTTTATTCATGAGAATTACGATCACGGTGGAAATCAAGAAGACTGATGCGGCAATCCAGACTAATATTGATATCGCAGTATTATGATGATATATCCCATTCAGGACATAAGATAATTCCTGCGAAATTAAAAATAACATTGTACCAGAAACGGAAATCTGGAATTTAAAAAATGGAAACGAAATTCCCGCTCCAATGAAATCTCCAATCGTGTAAATATTAACCGGGATAACCAAGAAAAAAAGCGATAATAATTCCCAGTTTTTGAAATTTTTCATAATTCCCCTTTCTTTCCATATCATTAGATGCTTGTGATTTTGAAATTGGAAAATTAGAAGCTAATCCTGATGTATTCATCTAATTTAGAATAAGTATCACATAAGCAATGAAATTTCAAAAAAAAGGTTTAGATGTTGGTATCAAGAATAACTTGTTGACTAGCATCTGTAAAGGTAGCAGTCACAACAAGGTGATTTCTTGCAGTAGTTATACTGTAACCATAGGCTATGTTTTGAGCTGCAGTGGCAGTCCCGGTGACACCGGTACAAGTCTGATAGTACCCGACAGAATTATTACCGACACTAGCACCAGCTGCAGGGCCCATATGGGCACCGTCAATAGTGATATTCCAATTGGACATATCCGCATTGTCAGGACCGCCATTATTTGTGACTATGATATTCGTACCCTGTTTTTGACCAGTGACTGCAACACTTCTTGTCTTGCTTACGTTCCCTGCCATTCCGAACACGAATGCTGCAATCACTGCAGCGAGGATGACGGTAATTGCGACCATCAGGATGACACCGATGACCGGCGAAACTGCATCCTCACTTCCCTTTCCATATGTTGACATCTTCTTCATCTTACAACACCTCGGTTGCTTACGCCTGCATCAACCGATGCAGCGACGTATGCTATGAGGTAATCTTTCTTAATATAAATAATTAGGTACTGTTCCATATAGTGTGATTACTGGGCATTTTAATAATCTGACTTAATTATCGGCCATTTATGTAAATGGGCCATATATATGGATACTATATTGTAATCCATTATTGTAAAGCATTGGAATACGATATACGACATGAATCTGAACCAAAATATCCCCTCTTACTCCCAATAACCCTGAAACGGGTATTATTATGATAAATGATTGGAATATATCATGCGCGAAGCGGATAGATCGAAAGCCAGGGGGGTTTCCAGGCGCTTATGCATGCGACTCCCGGACCATGATCAGAATAACTTATAATTCGTTTTTTCTTCAGGACATGCTTTAATATTTACTCAATTGGGTGCATTCTTTAAAAACGTCTATTTTTCCCCGATTCGGTTCCTGTGAAACACCTATCATTCCGCCTTGTCTTCCCTTTGTCTCACGAAACCGACACAGTAACAGAAGCCAGAATATGAACACCCTGGATAGTTAAGGTGGCTTTCTTAATCAATCCGAATTACAGCTTTCTTATCACACTCAATCCTTGTTATGGTGGATTCGCTCTGCAAGCCGCATTACCTGCATTACGACATTAACTGCTTATATATATGTTTCAATCCTTGTTATGGTGGATTCGCTTTGCAAGCCGCATTACCTGCATTACGACATTAACTGCTTATATATACATTTCAATCCTTGTTATCGTGGATTTTGAACGAATCCCTTTTTGAAATATGTTCCCGTGGTATTAAAGACGATCTGAATAGGATCACGCAACCGGTTCTTCACGTGTGAGCTGCCTCACTGCCCCGAACCCGCGTGATACGGATTTTCCTAAACCAAGGAATTCGGGAATAATAAAATTTGTATGAAAAGTTCCCATAAATGTCATCACACTGACATCTTTGAGATGGTCTTTCCTCATCGTTACCGACAGATCACACGTTATCCGGTCCGGGACCTGGTAATGAAGAGACTTTGACATCGAGATAATGTTCCCGGTGAGGGTTTTACGGAGAAAGTCATCCCGCACCTCCTCGCTTTTCAATCCATAAAATGTATGGTAATTCTCCTGGTTCAGCGCAAGCCAGGGTGTCTCGAACTCGTAAGAAAGGACCTTGTCTGAAATGCCGAACTCTTCATCCCTGGGCAAGATGCCGCGGTCGACAATCTGGTACGTGTTTACACCCAGCCTTATCTCCTGGTATTCATCGTAGATCTGCATGAGAACATCCGCACCTTCGTTGATGCCGATGACCGTCGGCACGTCCCTGATCATTTTATACTGGACAACCGGGTAGCGATAGATGAACTTGTCAGCGTTATGCTGGTGGAGCTCGGCGTATTCGTTGAACCTGGTCGCAAAGAAGCCGCGAAGTTCAGCAGCGGAACCGTGAATCGGCCGGGTAGAACCGAGCGTCAGGGTGAGGGTGTGGAGGATCATGGGATCTACGTCCTACCGTCACAAGCAGAGAATCCCATGTTGTGGTCCCGGTTTTGCCGTTCGGTCTTGCTCGCATTCTTCCCATCCGGGCGGGGGAAATCCTGAAAACAGGGTATAGCCCTCCCGAAATTGTGGCATCCACCCGCCATCCGGGAAAATATTAATAGAATTTCATGGGTAGAGTCCGGGTATGAAAAGTCCGGATTGTCAGTGAGATACGTTGATTCGCAATACGCTGCACCGGCAGTAACACGGTCCCGGATTATTTTGGCGGGATGCGGTTCCGGATTACATAAAGAGGATTCGATCATCGCTCCCCATCTCATAATAATGATTGACAGATGCAGCTATCGGCTTGCAGTTCCGTTCGAACATGAACTGCTGGTATTCATGGACAGTCCGGTCCGCAGCCATCTCGTTCGGTAACGTCTCGGTCATATACTCCTTGCCCGGCTCAAACCGGACAGAAAGGACCTGGTCTTTCGGGATTGCGGAATCAATCGATACTTCACCGGTATTTTCAATCCTTGTAACGGGATATTCCCCGACATAACTGAAATTTGCAATATGCTCCGACAGTCCCAGGCACGGGGTATACACACAGCGATGGTGCGAAAGCATCTCCCGTGCTGCCGAATATACTTCCGGGTCAGTGTGTGAAAAATAAATGCGGAATTTTGCATCCTTGAGAAACTCAAATTTTATCCGGGTATGCTGTTTGATAACATTCATTGATTTTATCGCGTCCGTATCAATCAGGTTCTCGGAAAACAAGACTTTTTTTACAGGGTTCAACAACCTGACGGCAAAACTGGCTTTTTTCCGGGGAAACTGGTTAAGGTACGTCTCTTTGGGGAGTCCCAGGACTGCGCCCATCAGGCCACACAGTGCAGTCCGTGGAGGAAGGGAAAAGGTGAGGGGCGAGGTCGTAGTAAAAAATTTCCTGAAGTGGGCATACTCGCTCCACACATCAAACACCAGTACTTGTGCCATATCGATCAGAAATTAAGTTGTTTCACAGGGCATTTTGCAGCGGTCAGGACTTCTTTAACAGGTACAGGTTTTCCTTTCATCAAAAGGGACAGGTGGGGGTCTGCACAGTAATCAATATGGTCGATCTTTTCAGCATTTGCGGCAAAGGCTTCAGCCAGCATCGAGACCTCCAGCGGGATCTGGGTGATATCGCGGATCTCCTCATCGGACAAATCGGAGGGTGCCTTCCTGACCAATGCATTCAGGTCCCCGATATGGTAATTTTTCTCTTTGTAGGTCACGCTTATGAGGAGCCGGGGCATCTGGCCTACTTTGGACCGAGAAATCTGGTTTTTCGTCCCGTTCCAGAGAGCATCAAGCAGGGAATGTACATCATCTGTGGTGAGTTGTGTAGTCTGTGCGGCATTTTCATTCACGACACCATAAAAACAGATGAGCGAATAAGGAAGCACATATTGTTCGGTAAAGGTCCCCTGTTTGCTTAATTTATTTGACGGCATAACCGTTGAGCCTTTCATGTATGCCAGTTTAACCCGGTGAAGCGAACGCCCAATCCTGAACTGGACAGGCCCGGTCATATGGATCGTCTTGCCCTTTATTGCAGTCGTTGCACCAAAAAGACGGATATCAATACAGGATTTCAACAGTTCTTCCGCGTTGGTGATGTTGAGGTCTTTCATCCGGTCTTCCTTGTCTTTCAGGACCCCTTTATCGTCCTTTATTCCCCGGATAAATATTTCCTGGCCCTTAAAATCATAAAGATAATCCCGCACCGTCCGCTTCAGTCGCACATCACTAACGAGATTTTCCATTGTTTCTTCATCAATTCGCGGCTTGTTTTCATCCAGCGGATCGCCATTGGGGTTGATATCCTTCACGTCATACAAAAATAACAGTTCCGAACGCTTTGAAATTAATTCACTCATGTTTTATTCCTCCAGTGTCCTGTTTTTTAAATGAAAACTGATCAACAAGGTTCATACCCAGCATGAAATAGAATGTAATTTCATCTGTTGATAATCTCCAGTCGTTGCCTGCTTCGACCATTGTAGCGGATATCAGCTGTTCTAGGTCACGGTAATAATTCGCTGTATGCTTATGGAGTTTGTCCTGGATTTCGGGAAAAAGTCCACAAAGCCTGCGCTGGTCCATTTTCAGCCCCTGAAGTTTTACCCGAAATGGTGTTGCGTCCAGTTCCTTGTATTGGATGTTCATGAGCTTCTGGCAGAGTACCCCTTCAAGAAACACTGCACGTTTCGCAGGGGTATCAAAAAACGAATGGTATTCCTTGAAAATCGCATCAGCCTTTTTCTTTGTATCTGATGAAGATGCATCGGGGAAGATTGTTATTGATTGGTCCGTCATCGGAATCCCATCCTTATAACTCCCTAATAACTTCAGTTCATCCAGATATGAAAGAAGAGCTAACCCCCGTAAGGCACTTTCCCTGGAAAAATTGTTCTGTGCAAACAATTTCCGGATTTTTCTCGCGATACCAGAAAGAATAAACTGATAACTGACCGGGGTTCCGGAAAAAATCCTGTTGACAATATCCAGAAAATACGTCCTCGCATCCTGGTCAATCTCTTTACCGAAGAAGTAAAAAATGCTCTCAAAGGTAAATTCAAATGGATGTTCACTTACTATTTTCTTATCTTTGAACACCGGTATAGGGAACGATCGGAAGGTTTGTTTTGCATCGATGGTATTTTTAGCGTCGAATAGCTCCTTCAGGCGGGACGGATAAATGCCTTCGATATACCGCTCAATTTTAAACTCAGTATTTTTTTCCTGATAAATGAGGATATTACAGGAAAATGAATTTTCTTTATCTGAAAGATGGTAGAAAATTTCATCTTTTGAATCGCTCATTAAGGACCGATAGTGTTTATTCAGTTTGATCCGGTCGCCACCGGTGTGAAAGGTTTCCAGGGTATCAAAGATTTCGGTATTCCCTCCGTGAAGGGGTTTGAGAATAACATTGTAATCAAACCCGTACAACCTGAAGTGGGAAAACGTGTCCAGGTATTTTTTCCCTCGCTCCAATGCAAGTGCGCAATCAAAGCAAACCGGATAGTTTTTCCAGGCTTGTCTCCGATCGAATCCCCCGGAAACCATCCCGGGTTTGTCGGCCGTGTAAAAATTATAGGTTGAAACAAACCCATATACTTCTTCTTTTTTTTCCCTGCAGACTGAACAGACCTGGTTTAGTCCACGAGATTCCATATGATATTTCTGGTAGAGGGAGGCACGTGTTTTCTTAATGAACAGCGATTGGAAAAGTTCGATATCACCCAGGTACTGCCGTTGATTATGTTCCTGGACCACGAGCGTGATCAGGGCTGATTCTTTTTTTAACCGGATATCGCAAAGGAATGTTTTTATCTGGTCGATTATCACCGGTTCATTGGTATCAAGGCAATCCTTTATCGATTTAAGATAGCGGAGGTCCTTTTCTTCAAGCGAATAGGGAATTTTCGCGAAGTCCTGTTCAAACCATCTTTTAATTTTGTTCGGATAGGTTTTTTCGATGTCTGTAACTATTGATGTCGGCGTGAGGTTTGTTCCCACCGGACTTCCAAACCGGTAAAGATAGCGTGCATTTTTTAGAGTAGAATATTCTTCCTCACTAACCCGGATAAATAGAATCTGGTTATCTTTCTTTTCCAGATCAATGGTTAAAATACGTGGTGGTTTCGGTGATTGCCCCTGAATGTCCTGACAAAAAATTTCAAGGAAACCCCCTGGTTCTTCAGAATTGATATGGTCTTTCCTGATTGAATATTCACCGATTTCCTTTATTGCTTCAATCATGTAACCACCCCTGAAATTATTACGAAATTATTTTCAAAAAAGCTGGCATCCCCCATCCCCGCTTTTTTACATCAATCATCAGTTCACGTTGCCACACTTTAAACATAGCGAACTGCACCTAAATGCACAGCCGGGCCTTATCCATTGACAGTAGTCATGATATTATCAACAATGTCCGCCATGTTTGGTGTCATTTCCGCGATACCCTATTTTTGGAATCCTCTTAACCCTGATGCAATAATACGCATGGAAATGTCCAATTTTGAAACCGCTGTATTACTAATGTTACTTTCCAAAACTTCGGGGTATTTCTCTACAGTACCCGGAATGACACTTCACTGTTTTTCTCATGGATTACTGGGAAAAGAAAAGTAGATAAAATTTCATCCCACAATTTGACGAAACAACCTAAATACGCCCGAATTACCGAATAATCCTTAAACCCGGGGTATCCATACCTCTCCCAAATCATTTAACCCCGTTCCTGTTCGTCTAAATCGCCCGCATTTGCCCCCTTTTCTCTCCGGTAACAAATATGGCCATTTACGTCGATTTTACCCTAATTCTGCCTATTATTTGTCATTATTTGGGTTTTACCCTTTTACAGGGTCCCATAAAAGGCCGCTATTAACGCAGGGTTTTCCAGTTATATCATTCTAAATGTCCTGGAGTCTATTGCTGAAGGACCGTGATGAATATCGACCACAAATAACCGAAGAATAATATTTTGCATCCAGGTGAGTGAACGTAAAGCCAGAACGGAGATGATAGTTCTCTCACCTCCAGCCTACCCTGCTGGCCCCGATGGGACACCGCACTATCAACCAGGATAAAAAAAGGGTAACGTTTTTGGTCGCTTACAAAACCTAACCGGTTATCGGCGAAGTGAAGGAGGACCAGGAGGCCCGCCCCCTCATCGCAAACACTCCGCCAGCCCCGATCTGCTCGTGCACAGCATGAACATACCCGAGAGCTGAAGTATTCCCGATGCCGGTTAAGGACCGAGATCCCGCAGAGAACTGGCCGGAGCCGCGACCAGTGGCTTCCATGTTCATCAACATACTATCGGGTTGCTCGGTGTCACCCTGGCTGATGCCACCAGCTGACCGATACGAAAGCGAATCCGTCATGAACATCGTTGAAGCCCCTGCGTATTCGCAATAGGCCTGACGAGTAAGGTTTGCCCCCTCAGCATCGAGTGAGTCAGATCCGCAAGTAACACCTGCAGAAGGTGAACCACAGCTATCGACCATCAACGACTCCGAGAGGATCCCGGGCCCCTGGCTGTCCACCTGCTGACCTGTCGAGAACTCGAGTATTTCGTTGGTCGAAAGGCCCCGGTTACTCTCCATGGTCCCGGGCCCGGATACCAGGACGGATCCCGAATATCCTCCCTGCAAGACTTCCTGTCCGATCCCGAGCGGAGGAGTCTTCGAAAGGTCCCCGTCCGATGCAGCCCAAGTCCAGTCCGATGAGCTGGAAAGGTACGAATCTCCTGTTGCATAGGTCTGCACCTCGAACCCGGCAGCTTGGGCCGGGGTAATCCCGGTGCAGGCCACGCCGAGCACAACAGCCGCAAAGATGCAGCCGCCGATGACCAGCTTCCTCCGCTGGGAGAGTCGCTTAATCATACAGCCACCCCCTTCCCCGAGCCGCCTGATCCCTTGATCAGCCCGTACTCGATATCATACCAGGTAGACGGGACCGTAATCGTGTACGTGTCCAGCCGTTCGGCCTCGGCCTCTGCCACCTGCCGGAGCAGGCTTTCCCGTTCAACAGGTGAGTGGTCAAACGTGAGCCATCGCTTCGTGCTGTCGGCCATCTTGTACGACCGGCCCTGCACCTCTGGAGGAGCGACGGTCACGGTGTCGTCGGTCGCATCGAAGTAACTCAGTACCTGATTAGTCGTTTGCTGTGCCTGCTGTGTTTCAGCGATCGCCGACGTTGCTCTCCGGTGCTGGATATATGCAAACCCGGCTGTGGCGAATACAAAAAACAATTCAATAACGTTAGTTAATTCTGGATCCATGATACGCCTCTTTTGATTTCTGGTGTTCTTCGCGAAGGGCCTCGAACTCTGCACAAATTACCTCGTATTTTCCAATCCTTTCGTAGATCACAAAAAGCGACGGGTACAGCGGGAGCACTACAGCGAGAACAATGACAAGAAGTTCTACATCCATCCCGGCCACCTCAGGAAAAAGGCAGGGGTCTGGTTAATCCA
>CAIKOD010000073.1 GCA_903828975.1 uncultured Methanomicrobiales archaeon
CGTGAACGGATAGCAAAGTCCGCACGTTAATTATTACAATCTCTTTTTCAAAGGTGTTTTTCAATGGTTCGTGGCAAAAAAATGGTTGAGCGCGTAATGGAGCTCATGACTGAACCGGCCCACATCCGGAATATCGGTATCGTAGCACATATTGACCATGGCAAGACGACTCTTTCTGATAACCTGCTTGCAGGGGCAGGCATTATCAGCGAGGAGCTTGCCGGTAAACAACTCTTCATGGACTCTGACGAGGAAGAGCAGGCACGTGGAATTACCATTGATGCAAGCAACGTCTCGATGGTCCACGAATACAATGGTCAGGATTACCTGATCAATATGATCGATACCCCCGGACACGTGGACTTCGGTGGGGACGTTACCCGGGCCATGCGGGCTGTTGACGGGGCTGTTGTCCTTGTCGATGCAGTTGAAGGGACGATGCCCCAGACCGAGACCGTCCTTCGCCAGGCATTAAAGGAACAGGTCCGCCCCATCCTGTTCATCAATAAAGTCGACCGGCTGATCAATGAACTCAAGGTGGATGAGATGGAGATGCAGATCCGCCTTGGGAAAGTCATTGACAAGGTCAACAAGCTTATCAAGGGCATGAACGAGGAGAGCTACAACAGCGGCTGGAAGCTTGATGCATCACAGGGCACTGTTGCATTCGGTTCAGCACTCTATAACTGGGCAGTATCTGCACCGTACATGAAAAAGAGCGGTGTCTCGTTCAAAGAGGTCTATGACAAGTGTAAGGCCGGGGATATGAAGAGCCTTGCACAGAGCAGTCCGCTCTCTGAAGTATTACTTGACATGGTTGTCACGCACCTGCCAAACCCGAAGGATGCACAGAAGCGGCGTATCGGTGTGATCTGGCATGGTGACAAGGAGAGCCCCGAAGGAAAAGCCATGCTCAACTGTGATCCGAACGGGCCGGTCTCCATGATGGTCACCGATATCTCGTTTGACCCCCATGCTGGTGAAGTAGCGACCGGCAGGCTGTTCTCCGGGAAAATGAAGCGTGGCGACGAAGTGTATGTAATGGGTACGGCCGGAAAATCAAACCGTCTCCAGCAGGTGGGTATTTTCATGGGGCCGAAGAGGGTCGAAGTAGAGGACCTTTTCTGCGGAAATATTGCAGCGGTCACGGGTCTTAAGGACGCAATAGTCGGTTCGACCGTTACCTCACTGATGAATATTACTCCGTTCGAGTCCCTGAAGCATTACAGTGAACCGGTCATGACCGTTGCCGTCGAAGCAAAGAACATGAAGGACCTGCCGAAACTAGTTGAAGTGCTCCGCCAGGTGGGAAAAGAAGACCCGACACTCCAGGTTGCCATTAACGAGGAGACCGGGGAGCACCTCATTGCAGGGATGGGAGAACTTCATCTCGAGATTGTCACGGGTCGTATCAAGCGCGACAAGGGTGTGGAAATTGTCACCTCGGAACCGATTGTTGTGTACCGTGAGACGGCAGTCCAGAAGGCTGGTCCGGTGGAAGGAAAATCCCCGAACCGCCACAACAGGTTCTACCTTGTTCTCGAGCCGTTAGCTGACGAGGTCGTAGCCCTGATCAGGAATGGGGAGGTCTCGATGAACCAGACCGCTCTTGAACGGAGAGATATACTTGTCAAGGCCGGAATGGGGAAGGACGAGGCCAAAAGTGTCAAGGACATCAAGGGTACCAACATGCTCATCGATATGACGAAAGGTATCCAGTACCTCAACGAGACCATGGAACTGGTCATTGAAGGTCTTCATGAGGCGCTCGCGGGTGGTCCGCTGGCAGACGAACCAGTCCAGAACTTAAAAATCAGTCTTGTAGATGTCAAGCTCCACGAAGATGCCATTCACCGCGGGCCTGCACAGGTAATTCCTGCAGTCCGGAGTGCCGTGAAGGCCGGTCTCCTGCTGGCCGGGGACTCGCTCCTTGAACCAGTCCAGAAGATCCAGATTACCGTCCCGACAGACCAGATGGGGAATGCGACGTCCCAGATCCAGGGCCGCCGTGGTACAATTTTCGATATCATGAGTGAAGGCGACACCATCACAGTGGTCGGCAAGGCCCCGGTGGCAGAACTGTTCGGGTTCGCCGGCGACATCCGCTCGGCAACTGAAGGTCGTGCCATGTGGAGTACAGAATTCATCGGTTTCGAACTTGTCCCGAATAACCTGGTCAAGGAAGTAGTCCTTGCCATCAGGAAGAGAAAGGGATTGAAAGAAACAGTCCCGACACCTGCAGATTACCTCGCCTGAGGTAATCCCACGGTTTTCTTATTAGTCCCGGTTTCCAGGAATTAACCGTTTTGCGACCGTGGATTATGCATCACATGATTTTATCATTCCCGTATTGAAAACAGAGTGGCAGAATAACCCGGTATGCGGGAATTGGCAAAATTTTTTATAGTTTTGCCAAGAGAGGTTAATTCTGAATCTTTAAGAAAAAATAAAGGATGAATGAAGAGGAATATAAAATGTGGAAGAAGTCAGCGTTACCATTCGTAATCATTGGGATACTTTGCATCGGGGTCCTCGTTGCAGGCTGTACCGGGACTGCCGGCCAGTCGAAAACCGTACCCCAGGCGGTGTCCGGCGGGCCTTCAAAGGCACCTGAACTTGTAGTCCCGGCATCAGTCTCCGGGTTTACCCAGGAGTTGAAATACGATCATGAGCAGCCGATGTTCCAGGACGAAGAATACCTTGCAACAGGGCTGTATAAACCTGAAATTAACTCCACCTATGAAGGAAATGTGGCGTACCTTGCTGTAATTGTTGATAAATTTGTGAACAGCACTGCGGCGGCCGGGTTTTATGAAGAAATTAACGGGACCCCCGTGACAGTATCCGGAAATTCCGGAAAATACAATTATGATCCTGATGTGGGAATGGCATCGGTGGTCGTAATTCGTTCTGACTTAATCATCGGGAGTTCAGCACAGGCCCCGGAAAATATGACGTCGTTTGATGAGAAAGTCCTCAGGAATGCAGCTACATCAGGTATCGAGGCAGCTCTCCGGAACCTTTGATCTGCATATGGAGGATATCAAGGAGCCATCTCTCTTCCATTTCTCCTCATTTTTTTTGAAATCCTAAGTGGAATATTAAAAATTAACAGAACTGCTCAGACAGGAGGGGGTTTCACCCCCTCCCTGCCCCACCCCCGATAAGATATTCATTGGCAGGGATCAATTGGGACATTCAAGGAAATTTTCAGAGATTAAAGAGATCATTCCTTATCCCAACCGGGGTCGCCAAAGCGGCGGGGCATGAGCCCCGGGAGCGTGACGAAATTTTGCAATTACCAATCTTCAAGATAGATTTGAGTATGTCAACAGAGTCGGTATACCCTAATCTGAAAGATAGATAGAGAGGGTTTCCCATGTAAATGCCTGGACTGACCCCAATATAAGGAGATCTCAAAGCCATTTTCAATCGTCCGGGTTTGAACCTCCCGTTCATGTGTATTTTAACAAAGCCAAAAACCCACAATTTCAAGCAGGTCGAAAGGATTATGAATAATCCCGAATCATTTTTGAAAAAGGAAAAAATTTAGATATAGGGTATCCGGAGTCCCTTGCCGACACCGAATGTTTTCCTCTCATCGACGGTCTTCTGGTTCTTGCCGATCTTTTCGTTTGCCAGCTTTGTGACAAGCTCAAGACCTGGTTTCACCGAGTCGATTGCCTTCGTTTCGAAGCATCCGGCTGCGACTGACTTTGCCCAGATATCATCTCCCTTCTTGGACCTTACGAATACCGTGCTCCAGCCATCGGGGCTGCCCACGGAACCGCAGGACACATCAGCGAGATTTGCTACGTAGTCAAGACACACGTGGCATCCTGGCTGCTCGTACTTGTGGGTAACCTTGAGTGGCAGTGGAACGACTGCGCCACGCTCGCTCATGAAGGTGAACTTGCCCTTACCGATTTCCATCTTCTTGACTGACTCGAGGCTCATTGCTGCATGGTCTTCGGCCAGCTGTACAATACTCTGGTACGGGAAGTTCTCCATGCAGAAGATACCGATTGCGAGTGCAATCTTGTCGCTGACGTCACGGAGGCCGATTGGATATAACTGGCCTTTCCTGACTGCCTGCATCTGGCACGGTGTGCCTACGATACCGACCTTGTCAAGACCGTAGCTGCGGGTTGCTTCCTTGATGAATGAGACATTCGGGCTGATGTTATATTTCGTACCACGAGCTGCCATCAGCTCTTCATACGTGGTTGCAACCATTGGGCGTGGTCTCCACGGGTCGTCGCCGGGACCGGCTACGATTGCGCCGTCAATGATACCCTCTGCGAGTGCATATGCAAAGAGCGTGGTAACAATACCGCCGTCCTGTGCTCCCGCGAGGATCGTCTTGTCGGTGCTTCGTGCTGAGACGCATGATTTGTATTTACCGAGTTCTGCTCCCATTTTTTTCACCTCACTTCATCACCGTATCAATGAGTTCCATGATACTTTCGTATTCAGGTACCACATCGAAGCTGAACCAGCTTCTCGGGCACTGGTTGTAGCATGCGCCACACTTGATGCAGAGGTCTCTGGTCCCCTGGGGCTTCCCGAACTCATGGGTAATTGCACGGACCGGACATGCTGCAGCGCAGCTCCCGCATCCCATGCAGAGACCCTGGTTGATCACTTCGGTCATCAGGTCGCAGAAGCACGCGCTTGTTCCCTTCTGTGCCGCCATCATCAGCGGTTTAAGGTAATTTGTTGCAAGTGCTTTCTGTTCCGGTGAACCCTTCAGCAACAGGTATGCCATAATACAGACATTCCTGATCATCTGGGGAGTCGGAGCGCATCCGGGGATATATACATCGACCTTGATAAGGTCCCCGATTGGCAGGAATGATTCGTGCTGCGGCTGGTTCTGTTGACCGCCGCGGCAGAACCTTGTGATGTTACCATAGCTGGCGCATCCGCCAACGGCTACCACGATTGCTGCCTTTTCTCTCGTCTGTTTAATCTCTTCAACTGAAAGTTTGTCATTAATGCAGACGGAACCCTCAACAAGCGCAACATCCATTTTTGGGATGTGACGAACATCTGCAAGTGTCAGACCGTATACGAGGTCTGCATACTTGTCCAGAATTGTCAAGAGTCCACCGTAGTTGTCTGCTAAGGACACAAGACAGCCAGTGCATCCACTCATGTGCACATGGCCCACTGTAATCTTGTCTACCACAGGCTTAACCTCCTTTTTAGTTATTTCTGCCTTTGCTACGTCAGCTGATTTCTGCTGATCGTCTTTCTTGAAGACACTTGATAGTAGTCCCATACTTCACCCCTACTGTTTCTAACACTATCCGAATCGTTTTCGGAATTGCCTTTGTTACTTCATCAGAGAGCCCTAGTTCGAATTCAGGGCTTGAAACACGTTTAGGCTGGCACCCGATTACCGTGATATGAATATCATCTTTCAGGCGATGGAGTGGTTCGGTCAGGTCCCACGAGTGGGCGTCACGATACGATCCCGGGGGTAAATCCTCCACTCTTAACTTGGTGATCTCTCCCGGTTTTGCACCGAAATCGACAGTATCGATGATTACAAGTTGCCTGGTCACTTCCGGATCAAGGAGCGTAAAAACAAAATGCGGGCCGCCAAGGCCTGCATCTATTAATGTCACATTGTCGGGAAGTGTAAGTTCTTGCATCTCTACCTGCTTCTGCATCTCTTCAATTACTGCCGGTCCAAATCCATCATCTGCAAACAGGGGGTTTCCACACCCTGCAATCACGATCTCGGAGAACAACATGTGTGTTACGCTCACTGGATGAGTTTCTGGGCTACCAACTTGTTGTCTTCATCGATCACAATCATGTGGGTAGCACACGACACACAGGGGTCATACCCACGAACTACAATTTCTGCGAGCTGCCACGGTGCACCGGTGAGTGCAGCACTGCAGGTCGCGAAATTCCAGGTGGTTGGCACGAGCATTGAGTACCAGAGCACTTTGTTGTCCTTGACTCTTGCAAGGTGTACATCAGTGCCACGTGGTGCTTCGTTTGCTGACCATCCCATTGAGCCGTCACCACAGGGGATCTCGTCCGCAAGGACAGAGCCTGAGGGGTCGTACTCGTCAAGTGCATTCATCATCGCGTATAAGCTGTCCGTGTATTCCATTTCACGTGCGATGTTCTGACCCTGGGTTCCCTTCTCATCATAACCCTTGAATGTTGCCAGACGTGCACGTGGGCCGACTTCAACGGGCTGACCGTCATACATCGGAATACCTGTGCAGGCTTCCATCTGCGGGTTCACTTTTGTACCAACAGGGGATGTGCCGCCAACCGGGTAGCTCGGGTCTGCAAGATCGACTTCCATCTCACCCATGTACCAGTCCCATGGCCGTACTTCCTTGAAGCGGTCATAGTCCCAGGTCGGGCACTCGTCCAGGCTTGTGCTTCCATAGAACGGATGTGTTGCCATGTAGCCCTGGTTGTGGAACCCGAGGTCCTTCGGGATTGCAATCTTCTTGCCACCAACTTCTGCCCAGTCCCTCTTGTGGAAGTTCCGGATGACCGCAATCATGAAGTCCATCTGCTGGTGGGCGAGTACGAGGCCCTCTTTGGCGAGGTCGTACATCTTGGCCTTTGCCCGCGGGGTACATGCCTTGTACATACCACCGATGCGCGGGTTGCTCGGGTGCACTGCTTCTCCGCCAGCGGTCTGACCGATGGTCTGACCAATCTCACGGAGCCTCTGGATACGCTTTGCAACGCTGCGCACTGGCTCTTCAGGAGTGAACGGGTTGATCTTCGTATCGGTGCCCGGAATATACAAATCGGGCAGGATCAGGATATCATGCAGTGCATGGCTGTGCAGTCTGTTTGCCAACTGGAGGATCACACGCAGGAGATAGGCATCCTGGGGTATTTCACACCCGATTGATGCTTCCATTGATTCTATCCCTGCAAGTGTGTGGGCAATCGGACAAATACCGCAGACACGGGACGCAATTTTGGGGACTTGTTCCATCGACTTACCGACGGCGAGTCTCTCAACTCCCCTCACCGGGGTAATGGAACACCAGTTACCCGTTTCGATGATACCTGCGTCGTTAACCTTCAAGACAAGTTTTGAGTGTCCCTC
>CAIKOD010000074.1 GCA_903828975.1 uncultured Methanomicrobiales archaeon
CGGCCATATCCACACGTACCAGAGGTTTTCGGTGGAGGGCATCCCGTACTTTGTTGTTGCCAACGCCGGCGGGGGATTCGTCAGCCTGACTGATAAACCGCGCCCGTCCTCGTACGTGTACGGGGCCACGAAGGAGCTGGGATATCTCAAGGTCACCGTGGATCAGGCGAATAATACGGCTACCGCGAACGAGTACTTTGTTGCCTCGCTCCCCGATTACAATTCCACCACGGGAACCGTTATCAACCCGCCCCGTCTTGCCGACACCCTCACCTTCCCGCTGAAGAGGAATGTCCCCCCACCCGCACCTGTTTTGTCTGCAGGGTTTTCTGTATCCCCGGCCAACGGGACTGCACCCCTGACGGTAAAATGCACCGATATGTCAACGGGGGACCCGACCCGGTACAATTATGATTTCGGTGATGGAGTCAACGTGTCCGGGCCAAACCCGGGACATACATACCGGTTCCCGGGTACCTACGTTATAAAACTGACTGTCACCAGATATGATGCCAAGACCAATTCCATTGCCAGCAACAGCACAACTAGGGTAATTACAGTCAGCAGGGTCCCCTTTATTCTACCGGTCGCAAAATTCGTAGCGTCACCAACGAATGGAACCGTGCCCCTGACCGTAAAATTTACGGACCAGTCCACCGGAAACCCGACCCGGTACAATTATAATTTCGGTGATGGTGTCAATATGACCGGGCCAAACCCTGTCCATACCTATCGGTATCCAGGTGTCTACAATGTTACCCTCACTGTCCTGAAAAATGATGTTAGCACTGGTTCAATTGTTAGTAATGCGTCTGTTCAAAATGGCCTGATTGTGGTCAATGGAAGCTAATTCCGAATATTCTATTTTTCCGGGGTTACTTTTCGCTTCCTCCTTTTTTATCCCACTATGTCCCTTCTTTACGTCCCATTCGGGACAGGAAAGAAATGAAATGACAGATTTTGTCCGGAATGCAAATCCCCCAGTTATGGATTCTTCTGATGCCACCATGTTATCTTACTCACTACCCACGACAGTTTTTATACTAAACACTCCCAGTCAGAGATACAGGAGATTATTCGAATGCAGAAAAAATGGATTTCACTGTTAGTTGTAATGCTTGCATTGTTTGCAGGAAGCCAGATCGTTTCGGCAGCACGGCCGATCGGAGGAGACCAGGGCTGGTATGAGGTCATGTGTAACGTGGACGGTGCGACTGTGTCCTTTAACGGTCATGATGTAGGGCTGATCCAGAACGGCTTACTCTACGTGCCGGTCTATACCACTGGTACACCATATACGACCTACACGGTCCAGATGGATGGTTATACCCCCTATACGGGGCCGATTAATTCTGTCCCAGGAAAGGGCGACTTTGTTACGCTTTATGCGACCCTGAACCCGATCGCTCCGACACCAGTCCCGCAACCCATCGGTGGGGATGTCGGGTGGTACGTGGTGAACTGTAATGTGGACGGCGCGACGGTCTTCTTCGGCACGACCAACGAGGGGCAGATCGCACAAGGAACCCTCACAGTGAAGGTTTATGTTACCGGGACTCCTTTCACGACGTATAGTGTCCAGATGCCTGGATATACAACGTTCAATGCGCCAATTACGCAATACCCTGCCAAAGGTGAGAAAGTTAACCTCTATGCAACCCTGAACCCCCTGCCCACGGCCTCACCGACACCGGTACCTACCAAGAAAGCCGCGTTACCTGCCGGTGTTATCATGGTGGCCGCGATGATTGCAGGAGTTGTAGCAGCCACGCGTCCGGGGAAGAAATCCTAAAACTGGCCAGGAATACTCCCTTACCCGGGTATTTTTTAGGCAAGAGGTCGGCTGCCGGTCTGAAGGAAGGTGTGACCGGGCTCGTATTCAACCCGGAATTCGTATTCTGCAATGCGATGGTCAGTGCATGGGAAACCCGGGTGGAAGAGGCCGGGCATGGTGCGGTATATAATTCCGGCTATAAAGGCGAGTCACCGGTAAACTACCACTTTATTATAGCGTTACAAAAATACACACCAAGAATGTTGTAATATTTAAATACCATTATAATGGCAGAAATCCAATTGACGATATACAAATAGGTAAAGATTTGCTTATATGCAGCATTCATTTCCACAGAAAATTGGGTCATTTTAGGAGCATGGAGTTACAAAAGATTCTGACACACTGTCTAAAATCCCCATAGCAGCATACTGATTTTTTTCATTATTGATCGGGATTATACAGAATGTTCATTATTCAACCGGAATAAGTGAATAACTGACAGATACTCATAATAGTATTTCCGGAGATCACTCGTGAGTCCCATGAAGTATTCAGCCATGCTCGAATTAATACGGCAAAATAAGCCACTGGTCCATCACATTACCAATTACGTTACCGTAAATGACTGCGCAAACATTACCCTCTGTATCGGGGCATCGCCGGTTATGTCTTATGCATGGGAAGAAGTCGAAGAGATGGTAGGTCATGCAGGGGCCCTTGTGCTGAATATCGGGACACTTGATCCGTACCAGGCAAAGTCCATGCTCCTTGCAGGCCATGCTGCAAATAAGTTTGATATTCCGGTGATTGTTGACCCTGTAGGAACCGGGGCCACCCGTTACCGGACGGATTTCATGTCACGCCTGGTTGCGGAAATTCGGATATCGGTTATCAAAGGGAATGCAGGAGAGATTGGCATGCTTGCCGGGGCTGATGCACACGTAAGGGGCGTTGATTCCGGGGACGTGAAAGGTGACCTTCGCGGTATTGCTCAGGATTTTGCCTTAAAAACGGGAATTACCACGGTAATCAGTGGCCCCACAGACATTGTGAGTGACGGCAGTCGGGTCATCACCGTTGAAAACGGGCATCCCATGATGGGCAGAATATCAGGAACGGGTTGCATGCTAACCTCAATTATCGCTTCATTCGCAGCAGTTCAACGGGACATGGCAGAAGCGTCGACAGCGTCACTTGCGGCATTCGGAATTGCAGGTGAGCTGGCGGCAGCCAATACTTCAGGGTTTGGATCTTTTAAAACAGCCTTATTCGATTACCTATCGTTACTCACCCCTGCTGAACTGGCGCGCGATGCAAAAATCAGGATCCTCTGAAGATGCCATACGATCTGTATGTGGTTACTGATGCGAAACTCAAAATAGGGTTGACACACCAGCAAATCGCAAAAAAAGCTCTAGCTGGTGGGGCAGACGTCATCCAGCTCCGCGATAAGGCAATGACGGGACGCGAACTATTCAATACAGCTTGCAAAATCAGGGAGATTACACGCAACGCCGGCACATTGTTCATCGTCAATGACCGGATCGATATTGCCATTGCATCCGGTGCAGACGGCGTGCACCTCGGACAGGATGACCTACCATTATGTGAGGCCAGGCAGATAGTTCCTGAGGATTTTATAATCGGTGTATCAGTGGGATCAGTTGCGGAAGCAGTTAATGCTGAAGCAGGCGGGGCAGATTATGTTGCAGTCAGCCCGGTGTTTGGGACAGGTACAAAGCCGGATGCAGGCCCGGGACATGGGACCACCCTCATTACCGCAATCAAGCAAAACATTTCAATCCCGGTGATAGGCATAGGGGGCATTCAGAAAGAAAATATCAGGGAAGTACTAGTTGCAGGGGCCGACGGTGTCGCTGTTATTTCCGCCATCATAAATTCTGATGATATTGTAAAAACCACACAGGAATTCAAATCACTTATCAGGCACAACAAACAAACCAGTTTATAGTATTGATTTGATTCCAATCTTGATGGATGACCTTATTTATCAACATTCCTGAATTGCATACCCGGTACATCAGGTTTACGCAGCAATGACGAGGTAAAGATTCTGTAATGGGGCTCTGTAGAAATGCTCTAACCGAATTTTACTGATTAAAGATTATTCCGAGATTTTCCAACGTTCCCGGGGTAAAACTGGAAAAAATGGCAAGAAATCACTTGGATATGTTGTCTTTGGAATTACATGGACAATCGAAAAAGCACCAGGTATATAAAACCAGATTCGGGATTGAATCGTCTATTGGATTAGAAACAGGGTCCGACCTTTCACAACTTCCAGAAATCCGACTCTCCGGTTCTTATTTGCTATTATCTCATTCCTTATGGAGAATACCTGGATAACTCTCCAATGGTTCTGTTTTGCTCCTCTCCACCGTGGCCCACGAAAAATTGATTCCGATCAGTTCAGATTAGACCTATTCCGAATTCTTGTCTGGGAGGGCAATCGGAAATGCCTAAAAGGAGTCTCAGAAATAACTATTTTGCGCTATCCAATTTGATTTCCTGGGGATCGTAGCGGTGAGAAATATTTTTTCAGCGGAGGGAAATTAGCGAAGTACTGATTCCATATATTTTGTTCGAAGTTATAAGATAAAGTACTTCTGGCGGGGAGGTTATTCGAAATGCTCTATGAACATTTTATCATGAAACCCGTGAGTTTTCCTGTTCTTTTCGATGTGGTTTCCAGAGTTCTGGCCCTTCCGGGGATTCTTACACGGTAATCTGAAGGGATTATTCTGTTGTCCAACAACCCCGGCAACGATACAGCCCCGCGGATTAATGGGAATTAATAAATCAGAGTAACCATACGGAATAGTATGGAATATAGAAAAGTACTGTACTTCCTGATGCTGTGTATTATCATTCTCACGGTGCTTGTACTGTACCTTTTCTTCCCTTTGCTTTCGCTCTCGGCACCTCATAAGGACTCACGACCAGTTCCAAGTATAACGATCATTAACCAGAGCGGTGAAATAAATAAGCACAGCGGGACCTATATCGTGACCGGTACGGTCCAGAATACCGGGACCACAGCAATTGTTAAGATATACCTGGTCGCGACTACCTACGATGCGAATGGAACGTTGCTCGGGTCGACCTACGACACTCTTACGAATGTGAACCCCGGGGAGCGTGCCAGTTTCAGGATAGAAACCTGGCCTTATTACCAGGGATACCGGGTCGCACAATACTCGTTAGTACCTGACTTTAGCTATGTACCTGCGTTGCCGGGTAAAGGCGATTATTACATCCCCTCGCCAGAGAGTACCCTGAAACCTGCAATCTGAAATGTGGTTAAAACACAGATAATTCAATGGATAGCCTGAAAAGAAGTTGGAAAACCCAAGGTTCACTGTTCAGCTTCGGATCTGTTCATTAAACCCCTTTGATTACCATCAGGGTGATATCATCAAACTGGGGCTGGCCAACTGCGAAGGAGCTGACCTCTTCAAGTATTTTTTCCAGGATACCGATGGCGGAAAGCCTGGTGTGTTCCCGGATGATCAATCTCAACCTGTCTTCACCGAACATCTCCTCGTCCCCGTTGATAGATTCAGTAATACCGTCAGTGTAGAGCACGACAATATCACCTACACCGATTTCAACGGTCCGTGACGAGTATACCTGGTGTTCCAACCCCCCCAGGAATATGCCTGTTGGCATGAGTTCTTCAAATGTTTTTACGCTGCATCTGTATAATAACGGGGGATTGTGGCCCGCATTTACATAGGTGAGCGTCCTTTCCTTTTCTGAAAGTGACCCGTAAAACAGTGTGACGAACATGCCTGCCTTTGAGTCCTGCGTGATGATATCGTTCGCAAAACCGATTGCTTTTGCCGGGTCCCGGTGCCAGAGTGCATTGACCCTGACAACGATCCTCGAGAGAGCCATGAAAAGTGCTGCCGGGACACCCTTTCCTGAAACATCCGCAATAAGGATGCCATACTTCCCGAGCTCCAGCGGGATTACCTCGAAGGGAATCACATCAAAAAAGTCCCCGCCTACTTCTTTCGCCATTACACTCCGGGCAGCAATATCGAACCCTTTTATTTCCGGTAATGTCTCCGGAAGGAAGCTCTGCTGGATCTCTGCGGCGATCTGCAGTTCGGCACTGGAGCGTGCCAGTTTCTGCTCAATCTGGGTCCTCTCCGTGATATCCCTGATCGTTTCTATCGCACCGGCAATATTGCCGTCCGGGTCGTATAAGGGGCTCGCTTTAGCCCAGAAATATGCTCCACCGGGCCGGAAACCCGGTATAAAAATATCTACGACGAGGGTGTCCCGGGTCCTCTGGACACTATGGTACCGCTGTCCGATCTCTTCTCCGGGCATGAAAATCAGGTTCGCGAGCATCGGCTTCCTCTCACCGTAAAATGGGATTGCATATTCGTAATCTCCTTTCCCGATCATCTGTTCCGCTGAGGTCCCCGTCAGCTCCCCGAGTGCCTTGTTCCATGCGATGACAACCCCGTTGCGGTCGATCACAAATGTCGGGTCGGGAAGGAAGCTGATGATCTCTGCAAGTCTCTGTCGAGCCTGGTCCGTTTCCTCTTCTGCCTGTTTCCTGTCAGTGATATCCCTGATCGTCTCGATAGCACCGGTTATCGTCCCCTGCCGGTCACGGAGCGGGCGGGCCTTTGCCCAGAACCAGGCTCCGCCAGGCCTGAAGCCCGGGATGAAAATATCAACGATAAACGTGTCCCCTGTCTTTATGACTGTATTATACCTTGCTGTGAGTTCCTCATCCCCCATCATTACAAGGTTTGCAAGCATAGGTTTCCGTTCGCCATAGAATGGGATCGCATATTCATAGTCCCCTTTCCCCAGCATCCCGGATGCCGGAACACCAGTAATCTCCTCCATCGCCCTGTTCCAGGCAATAATAGTACCTGAAGAATCGATAAAACAAACATCGCATCCGGCAGGAAGTCGATAATCTCCTTGTAATAGTCTTCATTCAGCCCGGCCATGGAACTCACTTCACAAAGAATACGTTACATCCCATCTATGTAGTTCCTTCGCCAGGTTCGAAATGATCCACTGCCTGTTTTTGTATGGCGAATGGTGGTAATGCAAAGGCCCCTGATTCGTAATTGGATGAATATATGTGGTGTAATTATATGAGTTTGAGAAAAACAACAGAAATCTTTATTTAATCACATATCGTGAAGTTTGTATATGTTAGATGAATTTGTAAAAAATGTCCAGGGTTTCCTCATGTCACCTGTTGAAGCGTTTAAACAGGTAGGATCAAAATCCCTTGGAGTTGCATACCAGCATTATGCCGTGCTCCTGATTATCTTCACTGTTCTTTATGGGATTGTTACCCTCGCTGTCGGGGCCTTCATGTTCAACGGCTACGTACAGCAGCTTTCAATGGTCCCCCTTATCGGTAAGGTACTATCCGCACAGCTGGCAAAATTCGGGACCTTTGTCATGGTCTCGCAGTTGTTCTACGTGTACATGGTTTTCATGGCCCTGCTGTTCGGGGTCTTCCTTGTGGGATTCCTCCTCCATGTCTTTGTAATCCTGATGGATGGAAAGAAAGGCGTGAAGGAAACCCTTAAGACGACAATGTTCGCGGCAACTCCCGGACTCCTGCTTGGCTGGATCCCCTTTGTCTGTATCATCGGGTGGGTCTGGTCGTTTGTGCTCCTTATTCTCGGGTTCAGGGACAACAACGGGTTATCATTTGAAAAAGCAGTACTTGTTGCCGTCATTCCGGTGGTCCTGGGACTGATTATGCTCGTATTGGGCATCAGCGTGGTCTCAACATTTGTGAGTGCTCTCGTCTCGCTGCTACCAAGGCCGTTCTCGGGTTAAATCTTTCATATATCCTCTTTTTTGAAAAACTGCCGCATTTTAACTGGCCGTTTGATCCCTGTCCTGCCGGACTCGTTCCATCACCAATAGATCCTGATAATAAGGAATGCGGGATAATATATACTGGACAACGTACTGTGCCGGGCTGGTGGCACAAAAATTTTTTATAATTTTTTAAAAGACAAAAGTGTGAGCGGGTGTTACTATGGAGATAATCCGGGGGGTTCATCAGGTTGACGGGATCATTGGGAACAGCTACATTATCAACGGGAAAAAGATGGTGGTCATTGACACCGGACTCCCCGGCAACAGCAGGAAAATAATCAATTACATCAGGGTGGGACTCAAGCGTTCTCCAAATGATGTGACGACGATTATTCTCACCCATTACCATGCAGGCCATTCAGGGAATGTATACGAATTAAAAAATCTCACCGGTGCAATAATTGCAATCCATACCGATGATGCAGATTATGTATCAGGAAAGAAGGAGATGCCAGAGAGGTGTACACCAATACAGCACCTGACCCCGGACACATTATTACAGGACGGGGACAAAATCGCAGGACTTACCTGCGTCCACTGCCCCGGGCATACTGCAGGTAGCATTGCCTTGTATGACCCGAACCGGAGGATCTTATTCACCGGCGATACGCTTGGTTATGATGATGGGAAAGTTCAATGTCCGGGGGAAGAATCGTCGGATAACATGGAAGAAGTTAAAAGTTCAATCATTGCGTTATCCAGTCTCGATTATGACCTGGTGCTTCCGGGACATGGCAGCCCCTTAAAACCTGATGCAGCGGCCCGGGTGAGCGAGTTCTCCCGCAGTTTACTGTAATCATAACAATAAGTCGTTTTTTTGGCTGTGTTGTCAACCTCTCAAATTTATCTTGCAGATTAGGGCATTCCAAAATTTTGAAAAAGCTACCGGGGTTCCACCCCGCCGCTTTGGCGACCCCGGTTGGGATAAGGAATGATCTCTTGAATCTCTGAAATTTTCTTCCAATGCCCCAATTGAACCCTGCCCAAAAGTATCGTATTGGGGGTAGGACAGGTAGGGGGCGAAACCCCTTCCTGGTCTTACGTATCACTCTTTTTTTTTAAATAGGCAGGGTTTCCCATGAAAACAGACATGATACTTAAAGGCCACAAGCATACAAGATGAAAATGCGAGTGGGGATTTTCATATTAAATGCCTGAACGGACCCCAATATAAGGAGATTTTGAACAAGGCATTTTCAATCGTCGGGGTGTGAACTTTCCGTTCATGTGTTTCAACAGAGCCTTTATTTTTTAAAAACTTTTTAAATAATTACTTTTTTTACCTGGGGAAGGGACCGGATCTCCTCGATGACACCATGGGGGAGTACTTCATCCACGATAATAACGAGTTTTGGCTCTTCTGACAACTGCGGGTCTGTGACAAAGATCTGGCGGATCGAGAGGCTGTGACCGCTGAGCACCCTGACTGCAGCGCCAACAATCCCCCTCTCTGACGCATTTTTAGGCAGGACTGTTATTACGGTAAGTCCGAGTGATTCGGCGACATTTGACAGGTCTGGTGTCACCCTCATCCTGAGGAAGATCTCACGGAGCGATGGTATGGTAAGGATCCGGTGCGCTGTGGCATCGACGACGCGTCGGTCAGATCCGATTACCTTTGCGATTTGCGTGGCAGGGATCTCAATCCCGTTACACATTACCCGGCCGCGATCGTTGATACCAAATCCATTCTCGAGCAGAAAACGTACAACTTTACTCTGGGACGGGGAATCCGCAAACTCGTGAATGATATCAGACCACATGGAGTGAGATCTGCTGCTGATGGATATAAAAATACATCGATGTAGTAGTATTCAATATGGAGGGATGGTTTTCTTCCGGCTTACTTCGGAGACACTCTCCGGAAGAAGGGATACGTGATAACCAGATGGATACATTATTTTAGATAGACATCCTCATTGTTATGGCGCGAGAGCGAGGGTAGCCAAGCTAGGTCAAAGGCGCTAGGTTGAGGGTGTCGTCAAGCAATATGGCGGTAGACACACTCGTGTTAGTAAATTCAAAAGTAAGTGCGAGGGTAGCCAAGCCCGGTCAACGGCGATAGGTTGAGGGCCTATTCTCTCAGGAGTTCTTGGGTTCGAATCCCATCCCTCGCATCCAGTCAAAATGATTGATTCTTTTTCTTAAACTATTGTTTTAGGTATTGTAGAGCAGGCCATCATTTTTTTGTTCGTTTGTTAATACCAGGCACTATCTCCCACGATGCTTGCAGCGATAACTGATGGTTCAGGTATCGTATTAATCCGAGCAAATTTCGAGGCTGAAGACCATAAGTTTCCAATTGCGTGGTAAGCTCCTCGGGGTCCGCGGGACCCCGGCCGCTCGGGCGAACCCCGGAAAAGTACCGTACCACCAACAGCCACAATAGTTACCTCATTATGAAAAAGGCCCTTAATGTCGTCACCGTGAAAGCCAACAGACATGCTGCCCGTGTGTGTCATGGTCCCCTGGTTAATTGGATATACACAGACGGGCGGCATGTTTGCCTCCTTGTGTCCTCACTCACTCCCTCCGGTCGCTCCGGCTCCGGGCCGCGTCGTCTGCACATCACGCCCTGATCCGTATCAGTTGATCGTTGGCATGGTGACGCACAGACCGCGTCGCTTACTCCTTGTCTGCTGCTGTTGTTCACTTTGTCCCAACCGATTCCGATCCGTTGTGACAAAGTGGGGCCATTGATATGCCCCCACAACATGCTTTCCGATACCACTTGCCGGTTCTCCATGCCCGAGGCGCGTGGCGCCACCTGCGACGGGCTGAC
>CAIKOD010000075.1 GCA_903828975.1 uncultured Methanomicrobiales archaeon
CTGATGATCCCGCTTTCCACGGCGATCCATAGTAACGGGTCCCCGCCGGAATTGCACCGCCAGCAATGCCAGGTGTTTTTCTGGCTGTTGACGGAAAAGTTGGTCCCGCTTGTGGACCCGTGGACCGGGTTCCCGCCGATGGTTTCATTGCCCGAACGTCTCGCATTGTCGGGCCTGCATGTATCCGCAATATCAAGGTTCAGGCTCTCAGTAAGTGTCCGGTAATGAGTAACCCGCCTGGGTGATTTTGGTACGGGTTCCTTGCCAGAAGTGTTGACCCGCGAAATGAGGGTATCAAACAGTTGGTCCCACGTAATTTTCTTGATCGGAAGATCAACGGCGACTGTGTAAAGTTCCCCCGATGGATGCTCCGACCCAGGGCCGACAACATACCCTGCCCCCTTGTCGGGGTGCTGGGCGTATACTTCGCCCAGGTGTTGATCGTCGGGGCCAAACATCACCGTTTTTCCTTCGATTCCTGGACATTCCAAGTAAATATGATATTTCCGTCTCTCGGGCGTACTGCTTCCGCTTTCTACGGTGAATGTTTCGCCGTCGATACCGGTAAGGGCGCCACTATCATGCAGGGCCTGGTATTCGTCAACGTCGATGATCACCACCGGTGAACCTGACGCCGGAAATACGCCATAATTCCAGTGTTCGGTGAGAAAAAAATCAAATACCGGGTTATCCCATGGATAATTTTTATCCCGGTTCCATCCCTGCTCATTGTCGGGACCGCCCTTCGATTTTCTCGGCATCCTGATAAACCGGAGGTCTTCCCGCCTGAGCTGTTCGGGTATCCTGTCAGATAGAACCGGATTGTTTGCCGGGGCAACGCTCAATCGTGACCACACCCGCCCGTCCCACGTTTCAATGGCTTACAGGTGCATTGCGGGGTCCCGGTCAGGTTTTCCGGATCCCTTTCTGCTCGGCCCTTACCAGCTATCTCATACCCACAATCGCCACAAATGATGTTTGCCAATTCCCGGGTCTTTGGTGTCATGCCGGTACCGCCAGTCTCGCGGTTTCTTCTTCGACCAGGGTAATCATGTTACCTCGTTCACTGGTCCACCATTCCGGGGCATCACGATACCGGCCATCTGTCGCCTGAAGAGTTTCCTTCACCCACAACAAGCGGTCCGGTTTTGTTACTATTGCCAGGTCGTCGGGTTTCAGTGATATGTAGAGATCGTCGCTTTTCGCGTCCGGTGGTGCATAGATGTTCAACTTCCCGGAGACGGCTATGAACTGGGGCGCTTCAATCAACGACAGTGCGGCATACGCTTTCTGTTGATACTGAGGGTGCACCTTCATCCTGATCATGCCGGTCGGGTCGGACAGAAATCCTGCAATGCTGCCGTGTTCATCCTTCTTTGTTCCGGTCAGAACGCCGATCCAGAAGAACCGGTACGCCCGCTCACCGTTCGGAAGAATAGCATAGGTGGGAGCGGTTTTTTCCCCGTTTTCTTTTCCCGTCTCGCGGACCTGTTGCATTTCGATAATGGAGATCCGCCGTCCGGGCTGGGGAATGTATGGGTCCGACATTATGCCACCCCAGGGGATGTGATAAACGCCGCGTCCTGTGCGAACGCCTGTTCATTCATCGGTGTCGAGTGCACCATCAGGGCGCGCCCAAAGATCAGATCATGCAGACGCTTTTCAACGGCGAACAACCCGCCGACGGGCTGCGACCGTACGATCTCTTCCGCGTCCGAAACCGAAAAGCCCGTTAAATCTTCTAATACGGATGCATTAAGATAGACAATCCGGGCGGTTTCTCCGTCAAGTATCACCCGGGCACGCAGGTCCGGGATTGATTGCTGCTGAATGCCATGATCGGTGCAGAAATACCCGCCGGCGCATACCGTGAGTGGTTTCCTGCATTTTTCAACCGGGCACCGGTTCACCATCCCGGCACTCAGTACTTTGGTAATGAAGCCGGTCAGAGTGTCGCGATCGGTGCGCTTGACCTGGATATCTTCATTCCATGGTTTGACTGCTGCCTGTGTTGTGATCAGCTGCACCCTGTCGTTGTAGAAATCAACGTTGGCCCACTGGATCTCGTAACATTTCCCTTCAACGAAGGGTTCCGGGTTCGCTGCATTCTTCCAGGTCGTGACCTTGCAGGTCCCCGTCGCGTCGCCAATGATCCCCACCTGGGCCATTCGCGGATGGTTCGGTGGAAATAGTTTTACCATTTTCACGCGGACTGCGACGGGCTCCATCTTCGCACAGTTGCCTATCTTTTCGATTGGGCTGATAGCGAGATCGTCCGCATCGTCCGGGACACTTGGCAGGGAAGAAGTAATTCCCTTCCGCGTCTTGATAGTAGATTCAACGGATCTTAACGCGCTGTCTTCCAGTACGTCAAATTCAATCGTTAATCTGTTCCATAAGGTTTCGAAATAATCCAAATCCTCAGCTGTAAATTCGATGCCCTTGTTTCGGTAGGTATCCAGAAGGGCAGTTACCTTGTCATTCATGTTCAAACAACTCGTAGTTTATTCTCTTTGATCAGTACGCGTTCGGCAAAGTTCCGGTGAATTCTTGGCAAACGGTTTAATTCATCCCTTGAAATTGTCTGAACATTTTGAGAAAACATCAAGTCGTTTGAATAAGAAACCATGTTTGCCGATGTCATGTCGTGCATGGGCCCGGTGTCGTCGCAAGCGTTCCGGGCCTGTTTTGCTTTTCTCACGAAATCATCCCGCCGGGTGGTCCGCGTTCGTTCAACAGTCTTTGCAACAGGTGATCATATGTTTCACCTTTCATCCCGAGGGTTTTCAGTCGTGAAACCGTTTCGGGATACACCTGTATGGTCGTCTTTCGATCCATGAAGATCTATTATCCACCATTATATTTAACCATTGCACATCATGGGGTATACCATCATAATACAGCAAATATCATAACCATGCACGATTATTATGACATAACCAGCATGGCAGACGATGAACAGAAAGATGATGACTGGACCTTACGAGCTAAATCACTAGCGTTAGGGAGGGGGGGCCAGTTAGAAAAAAGCAGAGAGGACCGCTATTCCCAGGGTGTTACACAGAGAGAAATTGTCAGATATATTTTAGAGTTTGACAAGGGCATTGATGAACCAAGAATCAGGGATCATCTGAAAGAGACCCTGCTCATACGGGCAATGCGAAATATAAAAACACATCTTGAAAGATTGGAGAAAGAGGGCATAATTCAAAAAGTACAAACCAAAGGTGGGCCTAATGTCTGGACCCTTGCCTATGATACCACTCAAATAACTAAATATCACCCGTCGTGGATTGGGTACGATGCAGTCAGCGGCTTTTTAGTCCACGAGTTTTTCAACCGATGGGACAATGCCGGGTTTCTGGGTTATCACCCGTTAATTGAGGTTTTTAATGCCAAAGGTACGCAAAAATTCATCGAAAAGAAAGACTGGACAAAATTAGTAACTCAATATCTTACTCTCCATCGAGGGACAAATGATCCTGACGGAAGAATGCAAGGAATCATCGATCTTTTTAAACAGGGAATAGCTATTTCCCCTACTCTGTTTAGGGAAATGTTTACCCCAAAAATTGAAACTCACCTGGTAGCGTCGTTATTATTCGAACCGCTGGAAAAAAAGAGGCCCTTATCAAAAGACGATTCATGGGATTTGGAACGGGATTCTTTTCTTATGTTGCTTTTGGCTCCGTTATTGATTGACGCAGTAAAACATCCTACCCAAAAACCAAAAATTTCTGAATTTATATGGGGTGCGTTGGATTCGTACCGCGAGGCGGGAGATGACAAGAATATTCTCCATGATAAGTACAGGCAGTCGACTGCCGCGTTTGCGATGTTCGAGGAAATAATTAATGAACAGGAATTATTTTTAGGCTGAACACATGTTGAATCCTCCTGAACAACAGAACTGTTCAGGGAAAATATCTGTTTTAATTGTTTTTTATCCAATTCAGAGGGTTTAGTACCGCTCAAAAAATCACAAAAAAGATGTTGAACACGTGAACACCAAAAAACCCTAGGGAAAGAAAAAAATTATGTCGATTTCGGATCTGCCAGGGCAGGGAATCGGGGATCACTTTCAATCATGTTGGTCAGGTACTTCATCCGTTCCACGTCGCGGAGGATAATGTCATCACCGGAATAAATTTCCCCACTTTCACCGGGATAATTTTCCCCAGTCCCCATAACTCAGGTGTAACACACAGGGGTAGATGGGATGCTGAAAGAGGAGGAATATCTTTTGTTAAGAGAC
>CAIKOD010000076.1 GCA_903828975.1 uncultured Methanomicrobiales archaeon
GCGCTTCTGGCGCTTTTCTGGCTCTTTTACCCAGAACATAATGGACCCCTTTCCCGTGAATGCCTCTCTTCTCAAAAATTCCTTTTTCTACGAGATCCGTGAGGTCCCGGCTGGCGTTACGCATAGAATTTTTTACAAGGTTCTGATATTCGGAGTTATTGATATGGCCTTTTTCTTTTACGAATTGGATTGCTCGTTTTTGTCGTTCATTGAGTCCGCATTCTGCCAGCGTTGCGTCTGTCAGCCAGTCTCTCCAGAGAGTGACAACAAATTCACTGCCGCTTTGGGCAAATTCGGGTTCCGGGAGCCCCGCGTCTCTGCATCCGGTTGTCATCTGGATTGTCCCATATCCAATTTTCTCAATATAGTGCGTGAGATACAGCGGAAGAGCGACCCGGTGATTACGCGGCCGGGAGCTGTGTTTGATTTTCAGGTCTTCGAATGTAAGGTCCGGGGGAAGACTGCCGGGGTTTCGTACTTCAATCCGATCTGAAAAGATACTCACCTGCACGCTAGCAGCCGAGGTATAATCCCGATGAGCAACGGCATTGACAACCGCTTCCTGACGCACCTCTTTTGGGATCTCGTACCGTGTTTCGCTGACCGGTGCTGAATCGCGGGGAGGTACGATGCGATTGATTTTTGAGAGAATAAAATCCGTAGCCTGATCTGCCTGATCAAAAAGTGTACCGGTGAATACCTGATGGGAAGGTATCGGCTTTGCGACAATCGTTCCATGATAGTGCATGCATTTGATCTCTGAGGATGGCATAAACTTCTGGGGTTTAACGCCAAACAGAAGAATCGCTGCATTGGTGGGTTGGGATCCCTCCAGTAAATCCAGATGTTTTAGTACCTGTTCGGTCGGGGTTCCGGCTTTGAGGGGGAAACCCCGTTCTTTTTTTGCAACAGGAATGAACCATGCGACTTTTTCATCGGAGATATCCTTCAATGTTGCTCCGTGGCAGGCGGATTCGTCGAATGGCGTGCAGGGGATAATTTTACTGTCACACAGGAACTGGACTAATGCAGCATACAACTCTTTTTGCAATTCATCAATCGTGGTGAAACGCCGTCGCACAACATGAGGTGTTGCCCTGCTGATCAGGCTCTGCATCTTCGGATGACGTTCGCTGTCATTTTTCCCCTTCAGGAAAATCAGCCGATGTTTGCTTTTCTCTGTTGCCCGCTCGAATTCGCGCTCTACTGGAGAAACACCCTGTTTGTTCTCCGGGCCATATTCGTTACCAAAAATTCCCAGGTATATTGAGCATCCATCAACTTCGCTCAAATACAATTCTTCAGGCTCACGATCAACTGCTGGAATAGATTCGAAGAGAAAGGGTTCAAAATAGATCCTGAGTAGGGGATCTGTTGTAATGTAATCACGGACGGCTATCCTCTCTTCATTCAATTCCTTTTGCACACTGCTGACAAATATGCCGATTGTTGTCATCTTCCTGCTTGTTGTTATCATCATTGTCATGCTCGTGCTTGTCATCAACCGGGAGTCAGGAGGATACTGATCAGATGAATGACAGATATTGTGTGGCTGATGTAAATATGCTTTTTAATAGTATGTGTGAATCCCTCAATTCCTCGGTTTCCCTCCCCCCTCAGTAAAACCTAAAGCTCCACTCCTATAGAGTACTTTTCTACCCCAAGGGTGGGGCCACACCACCGGTGCCTCCTGTCCGCGACCGTTCGGCTTCGCGAAAGAATTTCGCTGCGGCGAAATCATTGGAGCGGAGGGCAGGAGGACCATTGATCGCCGGACACATGTATTCGGGCATCATATTCGCTCCGGGCCTCCTTCGCTCACATCATGCCCTTGTTTTTCATACTGCACTGGGGGGAATGACGGCCATAACTTCGTCGCGTACTCCTCGTTATCGCCTGCCATCCCGCGGGCAACAGGGTCTGATGACACCGTTGCTTCGCGATAAGCAATATCGCCCGCTTTCCGC
>CAIKOD010000077.1 GCA_903828975.1 uncultured Methanomicrobiales archaeon
CTGGAAAGCGTATACTGGAATCGCAGCGAAAGGATATATTCACCGTTTGGTGAATCATGGAGAAGGGACATACAGCGATGGAAAAGGAAACCATATCAATGGAATGGAAGGATTCTGGGGATATCTCAAACGCAGACTTGCTTCCAAAGGTGGGGTTACTAGAGCCAGATTACCACTGTACATCGCGGAGTATGTTTGGAGATATAACCACGGGAATGATCCAGAAAGAGTTAAGATACGGAGAATCATCCAATTATTGGAAAAGAGTTAGGGGCGGGAATGGTACCTTACCCAAGAAAATTTCAAGGAAAGATCACAAGGTTGTCGCCTCAATTCTAAAGGATTCACTGAGCGATCCCCGAAGGCTAAAGGAATGCATTTTCGAACTGGAATCGCGTGGTTATTCTCGTGCTGCAGACACGGTTGAAAGATTCCAGTTTGATCTGATGAATTATCGAAGCTTCTCAGCTGAACATTGGAGGAGAATCCGTACAACCAATCTCCTCGAACGTGTCAATAAGGAATTAAAACTTAGATCTCGTTCCATTGGTGCATTCCCAAATGATCAATCCCTCTTGAGAATTGCGGGATCTATCCTCATGGACATCAACGAAGAGTGGATTACAAGTAGAAGGTATTTATCTGATCTGGGTGAGATATCCACTGCGGATGCAGGAGCTGAAATTACAGCTTATTAAGTACGGTCCCAAATACGGGGGATAGGATAACTATTTTAATGGTGATTCCTGATATAGGTTGTTTCAATAATCACGGAGGGACGAATTGATGATGAAAATAACTGATGTGAGCCAGGTAGTATCGGGACCAAACCCGCATAATGTCGACGCAAGGAAAATATATGATTCACCCAATGCCGTTGCGGTAGTCATTACCCTCAACCCGGGCGAATCGCTCAGAAAACACATCACCCCGGTTGATGTGTTCTTCTATGTCTTGGAAGGCAGGGCAGATATTGAGATCGGCGATGAACGGGAGACCATACAAAAAGATATGCTTGTCGAGAGCCCGGCAGGGGTTCCTCACCGCTGGATAAACGAGAGCAGGCATGTATTCCGTGTCCTGGTCGTCAAAGTTCCAAGACCTGATAAAGAGACAAAACTGCTCTGAAAACAAAGGATTAGGGAATATTTTTTTTGCTTATTTTGGCTCTGTTGAAATGCCGGCTCCATGGACATGTTCTCAAAAATATCTTTTAGAGCAGGGTATTCCGAAAATTTAATCACGTTCGCGGGGCTGTGCCCCGCCACTTTGGCGACCCCGGTTGGGATAGGGAATAGCCTTTAAATCTCTGAAATTTTCAGGAATACAGCAGTTGAACCCTGCCCGAAGGATATCTTGCCGGGGTGGGACAGTGAGGGGGTGAAACCCCCCTCCTGTCTGAGCAGTTCTGTTAATTTTTTCATTATATGCAGGATTTCCCATGAAAATGGGTGAATGGCCCCCAAAATGAGGAGATTTTGAAAGGTCATTTTCATGGTTCGGGTGTGAACTTCCTGTTCATGCGTGTTTCTACAGAACCAAAAAACTCGGGATTATGATATCCTTTTTGCCCCATGAACGGGACCGGCTCAGATCCCGAGCTCTGTCCGTTTCCTCTCAATGTGGTCTGATATCAGGACTGATGCCTTTACCGGGTCGGGTTCAACCGAGAAACTTGCATTCACAACTCCTTTCAGGCCCTCGGTAAGCAGCGAAACAGTAGCAGGGCTCCCCGTTATATGCGGCATAACACCGAGCACCGTGTAGACACCGGAAGCAACGAAGTATGCCCCGATTGAGACCGCCTTCTGGGAGTACCATTCGGGAGCTGCACCGGCGATGGGCAGTTTGTGGATCGGTACGTTGAGCGCATTACCCAGTTCCGCTGCGAGGACGAGGATGCGGGAGTTGTCAACACAGGAGCCCATGTGGAGCACCGGCGGAATCTTTAAGGACTCACAGACTGCCATGAGGTCATTCCCTGCCAGTGCCGCCGCTTCAGGCCTGAGGAGCCCTGCTTTTCCTGATGCGATCGCTGCACAACCTGTTTCGACACAGAGGATATTTCTTTTGATCAGTTCCTTTGCCAGTGTCACATGCCCGAAGTCATGCTTCACGTGCGGGTTGTTACACCCGACAATCCCGACAGCCCCCCGGATCTTCCCTGCAGCAATCAGGTCTATAAGAGGTTTTAACGAGCCACCGAGTGCATTTTTGATCGCTTCATTGGAGAATCCTGCCATGACCAGTACAGGTTCTCCAGGGATCATCACACGCTGCGGGTTCCGGTTCCTGAAGTTCTCCACTGCCATCCGCACAATCGCCTTTGCGGTAAGATATGCGTCTTCCGCATGGAAGTCAAAGAAGTACGAGCCCGGGATCGTGGCTTTCGAACTCGTGGAGATGATCAGGGTATGGTAACAGCTGGCCGTCCGTGGGAGCGAGGGGAAGATGCACTGGTAGTCCACGACCATCACTTCAAGGGCACCGGTTGCGATGATCAGTTCCTGGTTGAGGTGGTTACCGGTCATCGGGATGCCCTTTCTCATGAGCAACTCATTCCCTGTACAGCACATGCCGACAAGGTTGATCCCTTTCGCACCGTGCTTCAGAGCGAGTGCTTTCATCTCAGGGTCATCGATTGCTCTAACAATAACTTCGGAGAGGACCGGGTTGTGGCCGTGCACCGAGATATTCACATGGTCCTCTTTTAACACTGCCAGGTTCATCTTTGAACTGTTAATCGTGGGAGTACCAAACAGGATATCTGATACTTCGGTTCCGATCATCGATCCACCCCAGCCATCCGAGAGTGAAGTTCGCAGTCCCTGGAGCAGGATATTTACATAATCAGCACCGACACCCATTTGCATGCGGTGCATCGAGTCCACCACTTCGCGGTCAATGCCCCGCGGAGTGATACCCAGCTTGTCCCATATCTCCCGGGTCGCTTTCGGTGCCCGGTTGAGGAACTGGAGCGTGTTCTTCCTCATGCCATACTCGTCAAGCATGGCACCACCCAGTTCAGCGGCAAGCTGTTCAGGTTTCTTCCCTTCAGTTTTAATATTGTATTCCGTGCAGATCCGGAGGAGTTTTTCCTTATCGGTGATTGCATAATCCGGTGCCTTTCCGGTGCCGAGGAGGTACAATGTCTCGGCAATATCACGGCCGTGGTCAGAGTGGGCTGCCGCACCGGTCGCGATCATGTCCAGCAGGTTCCGGGAAACAATCAGGTCAGCATCAGCACCGCAAACTCCCCGGATACGGTGGGGCGGGATAACCCGGCAGGGCCCCATGGTACACCGTGAACAGGATGTGCCGGCCTCACAGTATTTGCAAGTTGGCTGCTGCATCTCGAACCTGTCCCAGACCGTCTCCATGCCTTCCCGCATCATCAGTTCAAGGACCGGTTTGGCATTCTCATCAATCGTCCGCTCATTCTTCTTCTGCTCGATTAATACCGGGTTCAGAAGCGACATTCGCGCTCTGTCGAGCTCGCAGACATCAAGCTTCTCCCGGATCAGCGTTGGTTTGGGTTCTTCTGCCATATTACATCCCTCTCTTGTTATCTGAACAAGTCTGTAATCACCACACATGGTATATATACCTGTCCGGGCAGGGTTTTCTGTCGGAAAATAGATGTCCCCGGGGGGAGTTAAAGGACGGCAAAGATGAAAAAATAAAACCGGAATGTTCCCCTATTCCTGGGGGGTGTCACTACCCTTTCGCTTCACCATAGTAAAGATATTTTTTTCATCTTCACGGCGGTATCCGACCTCGTCCATGACGTTCCGGATCAGTATCAGGCCGAGGCCACCAATCGGCCGGTCATCCCCGTCTAACGACACGTCCCGCGATACGAAGGTAACCGGGTCAAATTCCGGGGCCCTGTCCTCAACAATGATAACCACTTCCTTATCGTCAGCCTCTGCAATAACACGCACCTCCCCTTCTTTTCCATCATAGCCGTGAAGGATGGCATTCGTTACTGCCTCATCTGTCGCCAGTTGCACATCGCTGATCAGGTTAAACGGAAAGCCCTGCTCCTCAAGCAGTATCGCAATCCCGTCAAGGATCTCCTTTAGCCCGGACATATCTGCCGGGGTCGTCTGGTCAGTCCGGCCTTTCATAACACAACCATTGTTCAGACCCTTATCACCGTTCTCATTTGTCTTCTGCCGCCTTCAGTACCATCAGCGTTATGTCGTCTGACTGGGGGGATCCGGCAGCAAAGGCCCGCACGTCCCGCAGGACCGAGTCCATTATTTCGCTGGCCGGAAGGTCATGGTACCGTAATAACCCTTCCCACAGACGTTTTTCCCCAAACATCTCCTCCGCTACATTATCGGCCTCAGTAATACCGTCCGTATACAGGAGTAACACGTCACCAGGGGAAAGAACACACACCTCTTCAGTGTAGGTTGCCGTATCCAAAATACCAAGCGCGATCCCCGTTGTCCCGAGCTCCTCGATCGCCCTGCTCCCGGCCCGGCAGAGCATCGGCGGGTTATGACCCGCATTCGCAAAGGTAACCTGGCGTAGTTCACAATCGATCACTGCATAGAAGAGTGTAACAAACATCCCGGTCTCTTTTGTGTCCCTCGAGATAATGGCATTCGAATCCCTGAGCACATCTGCAGGATGGGGGTGCCAGAGTGAATTGACCCGCATTATCACCAGCGATAACGCCATGAACAGGGCAGCGGGGATCCCTTTTCCCGAGACATCCGCAATCATAATCCCTGCCCCGTGATCTTTGAAAGGGACCACGGCAAACGGGATTACGTCAAAGAAATCCCCCCCTACCTCTTTTGCCGGGATGCTCACGGCTGCAATGTCAAAACCAATGAGCGGGCCGATTTTGGATGGCAGGAAACTCTTCTGGATATCAGCAGCAATCTGTAGTTCCGTATTTTTCCGCTCTATATCCCGGAGATAATTATCACGTTCAGCCCTTGTCCTTCGCTCATCCTGCAGATTTGTGATGATGAATGAGAAGATGAACATCCCTAACGCATTGGCGACAATCATCGGGACCGCCACAGTGGATACCAGGGCAAGGGCCATGGCAATCGGGGTGGCCATGATAAGTACGAGGAGCATATGAAGCCCCTCCATCATAACCGCAAATTCAACTGCAATGCGGGTCCCCGGAAACTTTTTATTATTAAAAAGCCAGATCAGGCCACCGAACAGCCCAGCGAGCACGGTTGCAAGCGAACAGGCATAGACCGTAAATCCTTCCAGCGTCATTCGGTAGGCTGCGCCGATAAGACCGGCACCAAGCCCGACGAAGGGACCACAGGTGAGGCCCGCGACCATTGGCCCGAGGTCACGGACATTGATCGGGGCATTAAGTACCGTGATACCCGACATGGTCCCGTAGATAGAAAGTGCACCAAATATCAGCGTAAGTAGTACCTGGGCTTTTACGGTCGGATGGCAATCAAGTACATCGGTGAAGATGCGTTGGCGGATCAGGAGGTAGGCAACTACGACGATTACACAGATCATCTGGACCAGGACAAGCAGGTCATTGAACATGAAGAACGCCATAGAGGAGGACTACCATAAAAAAATAGGCAGTATTCGCACTAATAGTACACGTCCGGTTACTATCCGGCCATGAGACCGCCCAAGGAAGGGGGCAACCTCCAGAGTTATAAGGTATAAACAAAAATTATGGACTATCAGCCTTTATAAGGGTGAAAAGGCCGCTTTTTTGCCATGGATTAACACCCCGGGAGATCAGGTCAGGGTTACCTTATGGTGAACTTATAAGGAACCGGATCAAAGGTATAATCACTACAAGGAGATGGGACCAATGGACACCACCACAAGCCACAAGGAGGGAGTGGCCATCATTGCACTCTTCGGGCGGATCGATACCACTGCAGCACCGCAGCTGGAAAAAGAACTGAATACCCTGATGGGGGAAGGAAAACGCAAAATCCTTCTGAATTTCTCAGAAGTGACCTATATCAGCAGCGGTGGGCTGCGTGTCCTCCTTTCCACGGCAAAGAAACTTCGGAACCCGGAAGATAAGTTCGGACTCTGCTGCCTTGCCCAGGAGGTGAATAAAATCCTGAAACTTGCAGGGTTCACCACTATTTTCACGATATTCTCCTCGGAAGGGGATGCGCTTGACGCATGGAAGTGACCTGCTCGAAAACCAGCGCTGGCAGCCGGTCCCCGGTGATGAACATGCAGAAATCTTTCCCTATATCAGGAAAGTAGATACAAACTCATCTAATTCTTATATTATTTCGACCCCGTCCCAGATCATCCTTATCGATCCAGGTGGTTTATCAGAGCAGATGGACCTGCTTGCAACTGAAATTGAGAGGACCCATAGCCTAAACCCAAGGCCGGTATTTGTGTACCTGACCCATACTCATGTCGACCATTTTGTGGTGATCCAGTCTCACCCGTTCTTCAAGGGACCGGAAGTGGCCATCATCGCCGCCCATGCCTCGGGGGCAACAAACCTCGGGACAGCTGATACCGCCACCACCCAGGCGGACCTGTTCCAGATAAGGCTCACACCACTGCACGTGCCAATGCAGCTGTTCGCACCGAACCTCGAACAGGAGACTGATTTTTTTGAGATCTGCCCACGTATTGCACCATGTGTCCGGGTCCAGGAAAGCGATGTGAAGATACAAGACAACCTTCTCCTGAAACGACAAGTCGTTGTTTCCGGGCCACAGGACAGGGTCGAGGTCTACCATCTCCCTGGCCACAGCAGCGACAGCATCTGTATCCGGATCGGTGGCCTGCTCTTCATTGGCGACCTGCTATTTGCGGCAAGCCCGGGGATTGCCGGTCTTCGAGGGTGGAGTCAGCAGGATCTGATTGCATCGCTTCACAAAGTCCAGTGGATCCTGGATAACGAAGATATCAGGGTCTGCTGCCCGGGACACGGACGCCTTATATCTTCTTCGAGTGCTGAAGCTGTCTTTGCCAATATGGAGAAAGAAACCTATTTCCTGACTGAGATCCAGGAGATCAATCCCGAATGGGCAACGCAGACAGCACGGTATGCGAACGACCTGATGAACCGTGTAGCTGAGACCTTTACTATCATGGCGGGGAGGTGTTACCGTGCGGCCCATATCCTCGAGGAACTCGAGGAGACAGGGGAAGCAGAGAACCTTTCGGGTCTGCTCTGCCTGGACGCCATCGACTCGATCCTTGCTGATTTCCACCGGTTCAACGAGGACTACCGTGCAGGAAATCAGCGCGATGTCCACCTCGCCCTTAAGGCCGGACAGATCACGGCAAAACTCGAAGCGGTGTACAGAACAGGTCAGCTTGACCTCGTCATCGACCCCTACCTCGTAAAACGTGCAGAACGACTTCTTTCAGATTATATGACCCTTTTTCGGGGATTCAGGCCAGCCATCGAGAGGGAGGAATTTGAACTGGACACCTTCGTTGGCCATTGCATCCGGACGCTCGTTTCACCCCCCTGCAGTGACGATGACCTTATAACACTTGCCGATGATGAAGTTCAGTTCCGGCAGGCACTTGTGAAAAGGCTCGTCAATGTACCTGTTTTTGATGAAAATCCGGTCTCATTTATTCCCGGGGAATATCCATTCAGTGTGGTCGCAGACAGGGAACGCTTGGAAGACTTAATTGATGGTATTCTCGAGGATATGGCCGGTATCGGTGGTGAACAGATCACTGTCAGCAATACGAAAGAGACAAATCGCGGCTTTGTGGCCATCAGTGCAGAATTCCATTCGTCAGGTATTGATTTTCCGGGGGAACGGCTCGGTTTCCTCATAAAAGAGTGCGAGCTTTCAGGGGGGTTTTTCTCCTGTGAAACAGAAGGGGAAATCATTACCACCGTGATTGAACTGCCGGCAGTATGAGGGTCTGTACAGGGACCCGCTACAATAGAACATTACTTTTTCTTTTCAACTGTGTGTTATTTTTAAATATACAGGGTTTCCCTGTAAATGCATGAACGAACACCGATAGGAAGAGATTTTTGAAAGGGCTTTTTCATGGTTTGGGTGTAACCGTCCTGTTCATGTGTGTTTCAACAAAGCCCAAAAGAGCGATAAGTGATGATACAAGCGTAATTAACGGGAGGTGTTGTTCGCCCATCGGTATTTTTTGGAGAATTACATTGTCCTGATGAGGTAAAAGACCAGGATCACCGGATAAATTCCGTGATTGTCGTCTGGCGGCCCCCTTTCGGCTCAAATCCTGATAACCTGAGTCCAATCAGCCGGATTTTCCGGCCTTCCGGAAACCCGGGAAGAAGTCCGTGTGAAGTCTCTCTTATCAGGCTGGGATCATCACAGAACCGCTCAAATGTTCTTGACCTGGTACGGGTCAGAAAATGCTCGTCTCGTACCTTCACCGTAATAGTCCGGAACCGGAGGTGCTCATTGACCAGGACCGCATGGAGCTCCATGGCCATATCGTCGAGTGTCCGTACCAGTAACGTTTTCTTATCGGTGTCGTTTTCAAAGGTAATCTCGCGTGATATCGATTTATATCCCTCTTCCTGCCTTACTTCCCGGTCATCAGTTCCCAATGAAAGGGAATGGATCACCGCACCCCACTTCCCGAAGAGTGCGGTTAACTCCTGGACATCGATACGTGAGAGATCACCAATCGTCCGGACCCCCAGCTGGTGCAGCATCCCGCGGCTCTTCTTTCCGACCCCGGGGATCTTTCCGACAGGGAGTGATGATAGGAACCCGCTCACACTTCCAGGTTCCACCACGGTGAGCCCGTCGGGTTTCCGGTAGTCTGATGCAATTTTGGCCACGACCTTTGAGGGGCCAACCCCGATTGAGCAGGTAAGCCCCGTTTTATTCCTGATAGCCTCTTTCAGGGCTGCTGCCATTGCACGGGCGGATGTATAGTCCCCGGTCATTGAGATATCGAGATAAGCCTCGTCGATACTTACCTGCTCAAACCGTTCGGCGGCACTCTTCGCGATCTCCATCACATCCCTGGATACCTGGACATACAGGTCAAAATGGGGGCGGACAAATACGCCCCCGGGACAGAGCTCAAAGGCCTTCGAGATTGGCATTGCAGAATGCACCCCGAATATTCGTGCCTCGTAAGACGCGGTGCTGACCACACCACGTCCCTTCCCATCTTTCGGGTCCGCCCCGACGATAACAGGACGTCCCTTCATTTCCGGGTGTTCCCGCATCTCGATAGCGGCAAAAAAAGCGTCCATATCCACATGGAGGATAATCCTCTGTGCGGGTCCGGTTATGGGTTTCGGGAGATCCATGATAGTTCAGCCGGGGATTATTTCATTGGGCTCACAAGAGACACTGGGTCATCATCGCCAGTTTTACCGGGGCCTATATGTCCCGGGGAGGTGAGTGATCCAAAATTAATTCCCCTTCATAACCCATTAAACCGGGGGTCCCCGGGGTCGGGTACTACAAGAGTATGCAGATTTCCAGACCTCTCAGGGGCTGCTGGTGTATATTATGTGAAGGGTCTGGAAAGGATGCCATTAATGTTCTCCATCACTTCCGGCGGGCGAATCCTTATCGCAGACCGCTGCAGTTCATGGGGAATGACCGCATCATGGAGGCGGGTGTGGCAGAGTGTGCAAAGCACCAGGATATCCGATGCACCCGAAACGATTTTCGTCTCATTATCCGACGGAATGGGATGAAGTTCAAGCATGCTATGCGGAACAACACTGCCGCATGATTCGCAACAATAACCGGTCGCCAGCTTCAGTTGTTTCTCATGTAGTGCAGATGAAAGATTTAGTATAGTCATTGGCCCACTCGTGCTAATCCCTGACTATGTGTATCCAATGGTGTTGAGCTGATATAAGTTACGTTTCGATTCTGAACACACACAGCTGGATTGCACAAGACCTTACGGGAAACCGGACCTGATGCTGCAACCTGCAGGTATCATCCCACGCTGGCCGGCCACCTTACGTTGCAAGCATGATGTCTTTTTGTGAATGGTCAGGGATATCCCGAAGCTGCATAATATACCCCGATGAAGACTCGTTGCAGGGCAAAAATAGGGGTGTGATTAGCACATCAAGATGGCGGGATGGTTGTAACGGGAAACAAATCTCCCTCTGATCTGCGATCTCAAATCTTACCGCTTCACCCCTCGATAACGCCTCCCGTCTCCCGGCAGGGAGAATATTGCTGCTGAACAGGTTATACCGACCCCACCTGTTGCCCGGGAAACCGATCGCTTTACAGGGCGGGTTTACTTCCATCAGCCATCCTCTTTCATCGAATAGTGCTATTGCTACCGGGGAATGCTCGAAGATCCACCTGAATTTAATTTCGCTCTGCAGGCGGGCATATTCTGTATCCCTCACACCGCTGATATCCCGTATTGATTCGATTGCTCCGGCCATGGCCCCCTGTTCATCATACAGCGGGGTGGCAATCCCCCACAGGGTTTTAATACCGGACGGCAGAGTAGCCGTGCATTCAGCAATCAATGCTTTTCCTTTTCTTTTCACCCCGGTATAGCCGCAGTTCATGACCTCTTCATCGCTGGCAAAAATAAGGTCGATCAGCAGTGGACGTCGCTTCCCATAAAAAGCAAGGGTATAATCAGGTTCATTCCGCCCGAGCATCTGGTGTGCAGGGACACCGGTCAGCTCCTCCATCGCCCTGTTCCAGGCGACCAGGTTACCGCCCTGGTCAACTGCCAGCGTCGCGTCGGGAAGGAAACTGATGATATCGGATAGTCTCCTGATCGACTCCCGCAGGGAGTTTTCGGCCCTTTTCCGTGCCGTCGCCTGGATGATCATATTCTCGAGTTCGACAAATTGTGCCTTCGGCTCGTCGCCTTTCTGGAGGTAAAAATCAGCCCCGTTGTTCAGCGCCTCGATGACTACCTGCTCCCGTGAACGACCGGTAAAAATGATAAACGGGATATCATTTCCTGATGCGCGGAGGTACTTGAGGAGTTCTATCCCGTCCATATCAGGCATCTGGTAATCTGAAACAATTGCATCGTAATTTCTCGTCCTTAACAGTTCGATGGCCGCACCTGCGGATATCGCGGTATGGACCGAGATCGTACCCTTCTTTACAAGGTAATCCCTCGTTATCCCAAGCAGGTTACAGTCATCTTCGACGAGAAGGACAGAGATCATAGAGAAATATCCCGGTTTAGTGTGTATTCTTCCAGGTACCTGGGACCTGTAACATATGGACTCATCAGGTACGGTCCTCGTATAGGTAGAATGAACCCCCGGCAAAAAAACCTGTTGAATTGACAGTCAGCCACCATATCTGACGGGGCAGACCTGAATAAAAATTACAATAATTTCAACCCTGGTTTGAATAATCTGGTGTTTTACGTGGATATTTGGCAGCAGCCGGTGCATCTTCACGGGACAACCAGTCCTCGATACTCCCGATCTCAGCAGCGTTCAGGCCGTACAGATCATACACGAGGGTATCAATATCTTCATCACATCCCTGTACCCGTTCCCGGATCGTTGTGACATCCCGGGTCGAAACTATGGCACCACCTGTTTTAACGAGCGCATGCCGCTTCTCCACGAGGCTGGCTATATTTTTAAAGGGCTTGTTATCGGAAAACTCCTCGGTTTCAGGGACAGGCAGGGGAAATCTCATGAGGTGTGGGAGGAGGTATCCAGTCATCCCTTTTTTCCGGGCTGATGAAAGGACATAGAAGGTTGCAAGGTGTGAATTCAGAATTCCCGGTAATGCAGGGTCATTACACGGGATCGCAAGCACCCCGGCACCGGGATAAACCCCGCAGGACACGGTCATCCATTCAGGGCCGCCTGACACCCCCGTTGCCCGGGTGAGGAGGACGGGCCCCTCCATGAACGACGGCGTGGCGGGCCCTTGCCATTCCCACCAGCACCCTACATCAAGGCTGGTTTTTGGCAGCTTTGAATGGTTCTTCCAAAGAATTACAGCCAGGGTATGGTGATGGTTATAAAACCACTCCCAAAGGTCAGGGACATCCCCGGCCAGTGCACGGGTCGTCCCGGGTGGAATCCTGACAATATACCACAAATACCCTGATGGGCTGTATCGCTGGATCTCCCCGGGTGGAATAAACGGATGGATGAAAGTCCCTATATCAGGGTCTTTCCGAAGGACCTTTTCATATTCGTGCCTGCTGATGACATCCCCCGGGGTATTGCCTGTTTCCCCGAGTATGTATTCCCCGAGGATATAGCGTGCAAGTGGTGTGCCGGCGGATTCTATCTTCTTTCTTACTTCAGCGGGAGGCACACCTTTGAACATCCAAGGACTGCTGCCAAGGGATTTTGGATCAATTGTCCGGATAGTATGAAAAGAAATACTTCCCAGAGCATCCTTACCAGGTTCTACCGCATCTGCCACAAGGAGAGGGTGATCATAGGGACAGTTGGTGATGGTAATAAGCATGGGGTCACGCATATTAGCGAAGACCGGGAGGTTGCCAAGGCTGACGACATATTCCACCTGGTAACTGGCAAGCCACCCACGAAAATGGGCAGCCTCACGAGACCGTTGCCAGCTGCCGGCAACAACCCCGCAGAGCACCCCACTGGGCCTTGTCAATGAGAGCCCGGACTCAAGGTAATACGGGGTGGCGTCATCCGGTTTCCCAGGCCGGTAATGACGGCAGAGGTAGTCCTTCAGATCTTTCCCGGAAAACGGAAGCAGGGATGGGAACATGGAAAACACCACCCCGAACCCGCCATCGGACGCCACCGCTGGAAATACATCGCCGATGAAAATACCCGGGGCAGGGGGGTTCATTCCTGACCAGGATGACAATGATGGTTGTTCCTCGTAGTCCTTACCGATAAGAATATTCCCGGACCTGATATTTCGTGATAAGATATCCCGTAAAAGACCTGCACAGACACATTCTGAACCGTTGTCTCCCGTTGTATGCAGAAGATACGAGAGGAGGGACAGCCGGGTGACTTCAACCGCCGCCGGGTCGCTGTCAATGCCATACACAGACTCCCCAAGGATACGGACTTTTTCATCGAATTTGAGGTCCCACAGGCCATCCGGCCGCTGGAAAACCGGAATTGGAAGCGTGCCGAAACGTTGGTATCCAGCACAGTTTCCGGTGGAGGCAACGACCGGCAGCAGTCCCTGAACCTTCCTTGAAGCCGGGTCACGGCTTTCTGCGAGAAGCGGGACAAGGTGTTTTGTATACCACGAAAGGTGCCAGCCGGCAAGGACCTGGTACATTGCCAGGAGGATACGGCCTGTCCTGCAGGTCGGATCAAGAACCCGTATTCCGGCATTTTTAGGAGTTTTTCCTACCAGCCTGGGAAGGAGCAGGTCACTGGCGGTCTTTTGCAATAACCCGGCAGGGAGCAGGGGGGCCCCGGGTCCGGCATGGCATGGGTACTGTTCCCCGATGACCATACGTCCGTCATGGGACAGGCGTGCTGAATACTGAAGGAAGGCGAGAAGGGAGCGTTCATGTGAATCAGACCATGCATCAGCCCATTCATCGATAAATTTTTTTTGTTCCGTTAACGAGACAAGCCTGCCGGTAACTGCCGGGTCAACAGAGATTGTTTTAAAGGCTGAAACGAACGGCCAGGTCCGGGCATCGGTTCCATTCAGCCCGGGTGGGAAGCCTCCGTCTTTTCCCGTGGTACTATCTTCAAAAAGGAACGATAGCCCTCCGGCAAGGCCTTTTATATGGGTCTCCTCTTCAACCGAGCCATAGCGGAAAACGCCCGCCTCTTCAAGAAGCCTTGCGGCTACGAGGGCGGAAAGCAGGGTAGTGACGGCTTCTGTAAACCGGGGGGGCGAAAGCCCGTGGTTCCGGGCAATAATATTCCGTGCGAGGACCTCCCTGATCCGGCTCGTCACGGGGGACAGGTTTTCGTCCTTATCTCCGTTCAATGCTAGCATTCATCTGCAGTCTCATAGAGGTTGAGGACTTCATCGGCGACTTCTTTTCCTTCACGGATTAAAATCTCCCCGATCAGGATATCCGCATATTCCGGGGGTACACACGCAACACTTTCCTCCCCGGTCCTGATTTTTCCTACCAGGTATGATATGTCACCATCGGTGAGCCTCATCAGGCGTTTTTTAAAATCCTCTTCATCTCTGGAATAATGATTCGCAACAGGCGGCAGGATCGAGCGGAACTCAACCCCAGAGCCTGAACAGATCATCTCTTCGCATTCCGGCGCAAGGATACGCAGGATCTTAATATCCCTCTCATCAAGTTCACGTGCCATGGCACCCCGTACTCCTCAGTCCATATCTGCTGCAAGGGTGATGAGTTGATCGTTTCCGGCGCCGGTGGCAGGATGAAACATCTGGTACCAAGTACTGTAAATACTTGGGTCCGTCATTACAAGGCACCAAAATTGACCGCCGGACCCTATTGAACAATTCGGATAAAACGGGATTTGTGGGAATGAAGAGGTTAACGGCTTTGTTGAAATCCTCTAACCGAATTTTACTGGATTAGAATTATTCCGAGATTTTCCAACGCTCTTGGGGCTCCGCCCCGCCGCAGAGGAACCCCGGTTGGGGTAGAGATCCGGGTTCATCCATCCGGCCACCAATTATTAGTATAAAATCGTGGTCTTTATTAAGGAATCACCTAAGAATTTATTTCTGCAGGTTATAGACCGTGAATATAATACCGTAATAGAACGGGTCGGGTATTATTTTTCCTTAAGTTCTGAGTCAATAGTAGCAATCAGACCCGATGGACTTGCCGGCTTCTGGATAATATGGTGAACAAAAATATTCCTCCTCTCAAGCTCTTCACGGACTTTGTTCTCCAGCATACCAGTATAAATTATTACTTTTACATCCCTCAATTTGACATCCCTGTGGATCCTGGAAAGAAAATCTATTCCATCCATTCCAGGAAGTTTCACGTCGAGGAGGATAAGATCAGGAGTTACACCCTTCATAAGGGTATCATACGCTACCTCTGCCGAGTTAGCAATAAGGGTGTCGTAGTGAGCAAGGTACTTGATAAAATAGGCCAGACTATCAGCGATATTTTCATTATCTTCGATAATAAAAATAAGTGTCATCAAGAATATTTTTTGTACCTTGCCGGATAATTCTTTCGTATTCCCGGTGCAGGTAGGGTAGTGTAAGGATTTTTCTGTGAAAACGAAACTCCGATCCTATACATTATTCATAAGCCCTAATAGTGTTCTATCCCGAAATCATTTTACATCAAATCTAAATATCGATGCGAGTAAACTAACTAATCGGGATATTGCGAGGATCCTTAGGCAGTGGCTGAAAGGTAAGCCTGTTACAGAGATTGCTCGGTATTTTCAGGTTAACCTGCAGCGAATCTACCAGATTATCACGACTTTCAATAAACTCCAGGAACCACCCATACTCAAGCAACCTCAGTACTTCTCTAAATCACCTTTTTCAAACATGGATGATTCAACCTTCGATTCATAAACCATCCATTAATAGGCCTATTTCGGATTGGAATATGGTTTCGGAAACCGCATCGTTTTTTGGATTGCAGTCCAAATCATAAGTCGGAAGTGGTCGAACCGGAATCGCGCATCCACGGTCCTTGGTCCTCTTCTTTGGAAAGAGAAGAATATCCATTTCAATGCTACCCAGATATTTTTCAAAAGGAATGCGATAATTGCACAGAGATATCGAATATTTACGCTTTTGGTGCTGGTTTTAGCCCGGACCTTGTTTCGCATACGATATGAAGATTCGATCCCGAATCGTTTTCTGTAGATCGTTGCGACTTTTTTAGGATTCCAGGAGATTCCATAAACCACTAACCAAAGATTTTACTTCCAGTGTGGTCTTTATTTCTAACCCGGTTTTTAATATACACAGCAATATCAACCTCAACGGGATGATTATGTTTACTGAGTGTATAACGGACATACTGGGCATAATTGACTGAAAGAAGTCTTTTAATCTCATCGCCATGTTTGACGACTGGGATTATATGCGGAACCTTGAGATTTTGGAGAAATGAAATGACATCCTTTGAATAGAATCCCCGATCCAGACAAAGTACTTTTATTGAAACCCCCATTTTAGCGATGATATTTAAAAATCTCTGAATATATTCGGTTTTCTTAATGCCATTCCGAACCGGAAAGACTGCCATGGTTA
>CAIKOD010000078.1 GCA_903828975.1 uncultured Methanomicrobiales archaeon
ATCTCCCAGTGACATCATTCGTGTGCCAAGGGGAGGTACCATGAACGACATATCAGTCCTGATCGGAGGAAAAGCCGGGGACGGAATCAACAGTGCAGGTCTTACGATTGCCCACCTGTTCAACCATCTCGGTTACCGGGTGTATATGTATTTTGATTACCCCTCCCTCATCAAGGGAGGCCATAATTTTGCTATCGTAAGGGCATCTGAACATAAAATCGGGGCGCACCGTGAGACTGCTGACTTTCTTCTCGCATTGAATAATGATACCATTGACGTTCATACCGGCATGATGCGGCCGGACACTGAGATCATATATGATGCTGGTAATGCTACGAGGGCAACCGGCACTCCCGTTCCTGTCAGTGGGATCCTCAATGAAGAAAGTGCACCACTGATTATGGGCAACTCAGCAATCATCGGTGCTTTTGCAAAAGCAGCTGGGATACAATGGGACGTAATCGAAGAGGTCTTCAGCCGGCACCTGCCCAAGGAGACGGCAAAAAATCTATCTGTAGCACGAAAGGCCTATGATGTGGCACAAACAAAACGGGTTGTACCTGTTATCGGACCAGGTCATCTGCCAGTCATCACCGGAAACGAGGCGATGGGCCTCGGTCTTATCCATGGTGGCCTGGACGCCTACATCTCCTACCCCATGACACCGACTTCCAACCTCCTGCATTTCCTCGCAGAACAGGCTCCGCATCTACCCATCACGGTAGTCCACCCGGAAAATGAGATTGGGGTGATTATCATGGCGCTCGGTTTTGCATATGCCGGTAAGAAAGCTGCGGTTGGAACATCAGGGGGTGGGTTCTGCCTGATGACCGAAGGGCTCTCGTTTGCGGGCCAGGCTGAGATCCCTGTGGTCATTGTTATGGGGCAGCGGACAGGACCTAGTACCGGCCTTCCCACCTATACCGGCCAGTCCGAGCTCCATTTCGTTCTGCATGCAGGACAGGGGGAGTTTCCGCGTCTCATTGTCGCTCCCGGGGATGCCGAGGAGTCATATGTGTGGGCCTCTCTCGCTATGCAACTTGCATGGAAATACCAAATTCCTGCCATTATTCTCGGTGATAAGACGCTAAATGAAGGTACCTACAGCTTCGACCGGAAAGAACTGGGAGAATTCCACCCCGATCCAGAAATTTCCGGCGAAGGGCTGGTAACCGGTCCGGCGTATGGGCGCTACAGGCTGACCGGGTCCGGGGTCTCCCCGCCTGCTTTTCCCGGGACACCCGACACGGTTGTCAAGATAACCAGCTATACCCATGATGAGACCGGCCTCTCTACCGAAGATGCGGGGATTTCCATGATTATGGCAGAAAAGAGGATGAAAAAGGGGGCACGGTTGTTGGAAGAAATAGACCGTCTCGGGGCGGTGAGGACGTATGGGGACAGGAGCAGCCCGGTGGCCCTCCTTGCGTGGGGTTCTAATAAAGGTGTGGCCTGCGAGGTCGCAGGGCTCCTTGGCATTCGTGTTGTTCAACCAATAGTACTTTCTCCGTTCCCGCTCCGGCAGATGAAAGAGGCTCTTTCCGGTGTAAAGCGGCTGGTGTCTGTCGAGGATAACATGGACGGACAACTGGGCTCCCTCCTTGCAAGCCGTGGCATTACCGTGGACAACCAGGTGCTGAAATATGACGGGAGACCGTTTTCGGTCGGGGAACTTCGTGGCAGGGTCATGGAGGTGTTGAAATGATCGGGCGTAACCTGATAACCCCTGCCAAAAACACCTGGTGCCCTGGATGTGGCAACTTCTCACTCCAGTTTGCATTGAAGTCCGTGCTTGGGGAACTTGAACAGTCCGGGACGTCCCTTGATGATGTTGTCCTTGTGACCGGGATTGGCTGCCATGCGAAGATGGCCGATTACCTGAACTTAAACAGTATTTATTCCATCCACGGGCGGACGATCCCGGCTGCAATCGGGATTAAACTGGCAAACCCGCGGCTGAAGGTCATATGCTGTGCCGGGGACGGGGACTGCTATGCAGAAGGTCTTGACCACCTCATATTTGCTGCGAAACGGAATGCCGATATCACCGTGATTATCCATAATAACCGGGTATACGGGCTTACAACCGGCCAGTATACGCCAACCTCCCCGTTAGGGTTCCGGGGGCGTTCAACGCCCGGCGGCACAACAGAACTTCCGATAAACCCCCTCGAGCTGATGCTCGCAAGTGGTGCGACGTTCGTTGCGCGTGGGTACACGAGGAAGATGGAACAATTGCGGTCCCTGGTGAAACAGGGGCTGTTGCACCGTGGTTTCTCTTTCATTGATGTCCTCCAGATTTGCGCGACCTACAACAACATGACCGATTATTACCATGAGCACGTCTATGACCTGAAGGACCACGATATTTCCGGGTTTGAAACGGCATTTCGAAAGGCGCGGGAATGGGATTATAATAGTGACGCCAGGATCGCCCTGGGACTGTTCTACCAGCAGGTGATGCCTACCTACGAGGACCGGGTTTTTGCCCACCCGCCTGACAACATTGACAGCCAGAAGAGAATTGAGGAAATCCTGCAGGAAAAAATGTAGACCGGGCCATTCCGGCAGTTCTTATTTTTCGGCTCTGTTGACATCATCTCAAATCTATCTGTAGATCCGGTTATTCCCGCTCTGTTGAAAAGTTATATTAGGCACCCGGAATCCTGATTATTCTGAAATTTATCTCCGCTCCCGGGGCTCATGCCCCGCCGCTGTGGCGCCCCGGTTGGGATAGAGAATAATCTCCAAATCTCTGAAATTATCTTGAATGCCACAATTAAACCCTGAAAATGGATATCTTATAGGAGGTGGGACTGGGGGGTGAAACCCCCTCCTGTCAACGTATCCCCTCTTTTTTAAATATGCAGGCTTTCCCATGAACATGCGTGAACGAACCCCAAAATGAAATGATTATGAAAGGGCATTCTCATGGTTGGGGTATGAACTTCCTGTTCATGTCTGTTTCAACAAAGCCCGTTTTTCAACTTTTCCCGAAGAACTGCCCGGTTACGTCACACCTGATCCTCCCTGGCAATCCGGCATATGACAGGGTGTCCTGCCTGAAGACTTCATTATCAGGGGCCGGGGCACCCGGTTAAGGTACTACAGTTATAGATGCGAATGCAATTACTACATAGGAAATGAACGCTGGAAACCCCGAATGACCGATCCTCTCACCCTGACTCCATTTTTTGCATGGGTTGTACTTCCCCTGCTGATTTTTTTAGCCCGTATATGCGACGTGACGCTTGGCACAATCCGGGTCATTTTTATTTCAAAGGGGTTCAAATACATTGCTCCTGTTATCGGGTTTTTCGAGGTGATCATCTGGCTCCTTGCCATTGGACAGGTGATGAATAATGTTACAAATGTCGCTTCGTATATTGCCTATGGGGCTGGTTTTGCAACCGGTACTTTTGTTGGAATGGCAATTGAGGAAAAACTATCACTTGGTACTGTAATTGTACGGGTGATTACAAACCAGGAAGCAAATGACCTGGTCGAATGGTTACGTGCCAATGATTACGGTGTAACGGTAATTGGTGCGATGGGATCCACCGGTCCGGTGCAGGTCCTCTTCATGGTGATCAAAAGGCAGGACCTTGGCAGGGTGACCGGGATTATCAGGCAGTTCCAGCCTAATGCGTTCTATTCAATAGAGGACGTAAAATCCGCTGCAGAGGGTGTGTTCCCGGATAAGAAATCCAAATATCTTATGAGTTACCAGGATATGCTGAAATTTTTCCGTAAGGACAAGTAATAACCCTCTAATTACCCTGGAAATTGCCGGCTATTCCTTCCTGTCCCATCCTGTAATTGCAGATGTCCCCCTTGTTCATGACCCCGTTTCGTGTTGAAAAAAGGTGGCTCTTTAGAAATGCTCTGATAGGTCCTTACCATTTCGGACTATTCCTTAATTTTCCAACGCTTCCGGGGCTCGTGCCCCGCCGCTGTGGCGACCCCGGTTGGGATAGAGACTACTCCCAGAAACTCTCAATTTAATCGTTTTTTAGTAAACCCTGCCCAACGGGTATCTTGTTAGGGGTGGGGCAGGGAGGGGGTGAAACCCCCTCCTGTCTATGCAGTTTTGTTAACTTTTTTTATGATCCACAGGATTTCCACATAGTAAAAAATTCGGTGTGTTATGAAACCCTTGTCTGAGCCTGCTCCCTGACAAAGGAGAGGAGATAATAGGGGCCCCCTGAGCCCCTGCCGGTTGAACCACTTGCGTTCCAGCCGGTAAATGACTGGGAACCAGGCCATGCACCGGTTGTTGCACCCCCGGCACGGTTGGTATACGCTACACCTGCCCGTACATGACTGAAAAAATAGTCCATTTCACCCGTGTCTTCCGAGAAGATTCCTGCGGTAAGGCCGAAGTCTGTCTGGTTTGCGTATTCAACCGCTTCCTGCAAGGTATTGTATGTTGTCACGATAAGGATAGGGACAAATAATTCGTTTTTCATGAGTGGGTGGCCCTGCGGGAGTCCGTTAACCACGGTTGGTGTGATATAGAGTCCTTTTCCATATGAGGGATCGGTCAGGACCTCACCACCCGTCTCGATGGTCCCGCCTTCTGCGATAACCTGCCTGACCGCCGCGGTGAATGTATCCACCGCCTTGTGGTCAATTAATGGCCCAAAAAACGTATCTCTCTCCCGCGGGTCACCGACAATGATTGACCCTACCCTCTGTTTCAGCTGCTCCATGAAGGAGGAATAGACCTCCTCCTGCACGTACACCCGCGAGGTCGCACTGCATTTCTGGCCGGCATATCCAAATGCTGAACGCACAACTCCTTCCACCGCTTTCGTTAGATCTGCCTTTCCGGAGACGATCACGGGGTTCTTACCCCCCATCTCAATAACAAGGGGTTTTGGGTACCGCTGCCCCTGCGTGAACTCCCTCCAGATCCATATACCGGTGTTTTTCGAGCCGGTGAACGCGATCCCGTCAATATCCCCGTGCGAGACAACAGTTTTTCCAAACGGTCCCCCCGGACCTGTGACCAGGTTCAGGACACCATCGGGCACACCTCCTGAAATGAACGCTTCGTAGAGTTTTATCCCTGATAATGGTGCCTCGCTGGTCGGTTTGAATACTATGGTATTGCCGGTAAGCAAAGCCCCTGTACACATTCCTGCTGCAAGCGCTATCGGAAAATTGAACGGCGAAATCACCGCCCAGACCCCTTAGGGCTTCATGACGGAGGTGGCGTGTTCACCGGTGAGTGGTGCCTCCATAGGGAGCATATACCCTTCTGCTCTTTCATAGACTGTACAATAATACCGGAGGAGGTCTATGGTTTCGAAAACCTCGGCCAGGGCCTCGTTACGTGTTTTTCCTACTTCCCATGTGAGAAGTGCAGCCAGGTCAGACGCCTGTGATTCTACATGGTCGGCTGCAAGCCTGATTATGCGGGTACGTTCTTTCCAGCCGGCCCGGCTCCATTCCGGGAATGCCATTTTTGCCGCATGAATCGCTTTCTCTGTATCTTCACTGTCCCCTGCCTGGAAGGAACCGATCAGGGTCTCCCCGTCTATCGGTGAATAGACCTGGAATTCCGGTCTTCCCTCGACCCTGCTACCACCGATATACAGTGGGTGGTGTTGCCCCAATTCCCTTCCGACCCGTTTCAGTGCGCTTTCGTAAGCCGGGTGGACCTGTTCATCTTCGGCAAGTGTCATGTAGGTGATCTTTTTTGGATCTTCTGTCATGTTCAGCTCCATTATACCCGGGTAACGGTTTGGTTTCGTCCGGTAGTTCGCCTAACCAGTACCCTGTGTGTCGGCCATGCCTGCAGGAATGTTATCAGAGTGCCGGATTAGTCTGCCCGTTTTATCTTTTCCGGTAACGGTTTGTTGTGCCCCTCTCATGTTTATTGTTCCGTTGGTGTGGTGTCCATCATAATAGTCAAAAATGTCCGTGTGAATATTCACCGTTTCGCTATGGAAATTGCATCGATGTTATTCCCACTCCGGTAGCGATTCCATTGTAAAACCCCTTGATTACGGGGGTTCTATGCCTTCCGGGGGACTGGCGTCATTCCTGCTACATATAACGCCTCTGTTGCCTGAACGGTAATTAAAAGGTTCTTTTCACATATACAGTGATTAAAAAATCAGAAATAATTGAAAATGAGCCGTGATTAATTGACACCCTTTGATTCCGGTATCATGGTTTTTCAGTTAAATTGTCCCGTGTACAAACAAAGGTACCGGGTCCCTTATTTCTATTCAGGATGGTTGTAGGAACAGGGGATAGAGCAGCCCGGGGAGGTCAAGAATCGTATTAAGTATATATTCTGCGGGAACTTCGCCACGTGTATCAGCTAAACGATCGCCATACCGTGCATAAAATGTCTGCATCCCGACCTCACGGGCGGGTACCAGGTCACGGTGCGGGCTGTCACCAATCATCGCCGTCACAGAACTTTCGCTGCCAAGTTTCCTGAGTGCGAGCCGGAATGGTGCGGTATCGGGTTTTTTTCTCCCTGTCATCTCGTAGGTGATGATATGGTCAAATGCACCGAAAAGACCGGCTTTCTCTAAGCGGCGTCTTGCATGGTACATATCTGCGTCAGTGACCAGTCCGAGGGGAACCCATTTTTCCCGGATTTCAAGGACTACTTCAGTAACCCCTGGATATGCGCTGATATTGTTCAGCTTCTCCTGCTCGTACAGGCTGCAGACCTCATAATACCTTGGAATTGTAAAAATATCCCTGTCAAGGAGGTAGTCACGGATGTTCCGCCAGTCCTCGAATCCCCAGTCCGGCCTGAGAAAATAACCAAAGAGGTCCTGGCCATCCTCCCTCCCAAGGTACTCTGATGCGGTGTCACAGGCTGCCATCTTTGCACCAACAAGGTCAAAAAGGGTATTATCCATGTCAAAGATTACGGCCCTGACTCCCTCGCGCGTCCGGTTGACAGGGGTATAGTCATCCACCATTTGGTTATCCTGCCTTAGAATATCAACTCAAACCAATGTAATTGATTCCATTGTGCCACGATAGTGAACGAATAAAAAAACAGGGGAATACCATTACGAGTAGCATAACTCTCCGAAAAAAAGAGTGGTGGTGTCCCGGTTACGTGAGTTTTTTCATCCTGACGATATTGACCGGAAGGCCCCACTGTGAAATCGTTATCACATCCGGGTTCCCTTTCGCGGTGAACGAGACAACTATTCCGTCCTGTGAAAACTCGCTGTCGAGGTCAAGGGGTAAGTACTGCACAACACCTGATTTTCCCCCGGTATCAACAATAATCCCATAAAAACCTCCTTCTGTGGTGATACAAGTCATGTTGCCTACACCATAGATATACCCGCTATCGCCTGGGATTTGCCGCATCAGGACGAGATCAACCGGAATCCCTGTCTGGATCGGGTAATAGGGATTAGGAGTTGTGCGCCCTGAAAATGCGACCCTGTCACCGTTTTTGAAATGATCATGCGGGAACGGGGACGGGATATACACAAGCCCGTCATCGGCGGTGATTTTTAATGAAGACCCGAACATATCAGGGAGATTTAAAACTCCGGTATCGTCCACGGTCGTCCGTTCTGCCACCATAGTATTCGTACAACCTGTAACGATGCTAAAAATCGCAAGAATAACAACGAGCAGGAGAGCATGTACGTGGTGCTTTTTCATAGCTTGGACTTTTAACAACACTAAAATAAGTATCTTCCTGCCTGCTATGGCAATATATAGTCCTGGTACGGGTCTCGACAAAATTGTGTGGGTACCTTGGTTGACCGTACTGTCCACAACTTTTATACCCGGTTATCCTAAAGGAAAAAAGAGGACGAAGGGATGATACTACGACAGGTCACCTCGGAAGGACTGGCCCACCACTCTTATTATATCGGGTCCAACAGGGCCGCGGCAGTAATTGACCCTCGCAGGGACTGTGATGTGTACCTCGATCTCGCAAGGGGGCTCGATCAGCAGATCAGCGTTATTTTTGAGACACACCGGAATGAAGACTACGTGACCGGCTCATGTGAACTTGCAAAACGAACCGGTGCTGCAATTTACCACGGTCCCATGACCGCCTTTTCTTACGGGGCCCGTGTTGAAGAGGGGATGCGCTTCACGGTCGGGGATCTCGAAATCTCCGTGCTCGAGACCCCGGGCCATACTCCCGACAGCATATCGCTGGTAGTCAGGGATAAGAAAGTCTCCGGTGACCCATATCTGGTATTTACCGGGGACGCATTGTTCACGGGTGATGTCGGCAGGACCGATCTCTTCGGCAGGGGAAAGGGTGAAGAGGCAGCCGGCATGCTCCACGATAGTATCTGGAAGAAGATCCTTCCCCTCGGAGACGCGGTCATGCTCTACCCGGCCCATGGAGCGGGGTCGGTCTGCGGGGCAGACATTGTTGACCACCCGGTGACCACAACCGGGTACGAGAAAAAAACAAACCCCCTTCTCCGGAAGGACCGGGAGGCTTTTATTGAATTTAAAACCAGGGAGCACCATTACGTCCCCCCGTATTTCCGGACCATGGAAGTTGTCAACCAAAAAGGTCCGTTGATTATCGGGCAGCTCCCTGACCTTATCCCCTATAACAACCGCCAGGTGAAGGATCTGGTCGTTAAGGGTGCACAGCTCCTGGATATCAGGGCCCCTGGCAGTTTTGGATCGGGGTATATCGAAGGAAGCCTCTCTGTCTGGCGCGAAGGCCTGTCTGCATATATGGGGTGGTTCCTTGATTATGAGGCCCCGGTCATCCTCGTTGATGACTTCAACCTTGACCTTGGGCCGGTCATACGCCAGTTTGTCAGGCTGGGGTACGATAACCTGAAAGGGTACCTTGCCGGGGGCTTCCCGGGGTGGTATAAAGCGGGAGAACGTTTCAACAGGCACCGTGTATGGTCTGTTTATGACCTTCATACGGCAATTGAGTCTGCCAGTGAAGAATTGTACCTTCTCGATGTCCGCGATATCCATAACCGGGACAAAGCAGGACACATCGCGGGTGACCACCACATGTACGTCGGGGAGCTCCCCCGGAACATCATGGATTTGCCGCGGAACGCAAACATTGTTCTCTATTGTGATGCGGGGTACAAGGGCTGCCTTGCTGCAAGTTTCCTTTCAATGCATGGCTACCCGCGTCTTACCAATATCCTTGGTGGTATGGCCGGCTGGTCCGCGGCGGGCCTTCCCGTGGAGAAATAACCGGGTACACTTCATTTTTTTATTAACGGCATGTTCCATGAAAGCAGCCTGATATAGGGGGTTGTTCAACCGGCTGTCCCGAGTCTGATCCCCGACTCTTAATCGGGAATAACCACGTTGTTTTTCAGGTGTTGTCCGGGTGGTCTCATGGAGAGTACTATCCTGGAAATAAATTACAAATCTTTATCAATACATGCCGGATATTCACATAAGATCGGAATGGAGATTGTAAAGATCCCAAGAATGGAAAAAGAGGAATACGACCGCCTGATAGAAGAGGGGTATATCAGCCGTATTGCATTCCAGGGCGAAAAATACCCCTACATCGCCCCGTTTCTTTATGTTTTTGACGGCCAGTTCATTTACTTCATCTCTACAAAATACGGGAAGAAGATCGAATACTTCAGAAAAAGCCCCTATGTCTCGGTGGAGGTTGAAAAATATACGAAAGATCTCTCCTGTTACACCTTTGTAACGATGCAGGGGTATCTTGAAGAGGTGCATGATTCGATCGAGAAAAAGCTCATCAGGCAGCGTTTTATCGATTTAATTAAGGAAAAGCATCTCTCCATGAATATCCTCGCAGCGCTCGGTCATTCCCCGCTTGACCCGCCTGAGGCAATTGCCAGAGAAGAACGGTCCCTTGTCTGGAAACTTACCGGTGTGAAAGATCTTGTGGCGCTGAAAAATCTCTAACCCCTTCTTATGGAGCCCTGCCGCTCCGGCCTTTCATCCCTCTTTTCCAGTTCCGCGATCATTGTGTCCGGGTCAGTGGCCGGATAGGAACATGCATGGTTTTTACAGACATAGGCTGTAGCTTTTCCACCGTTTTCTCTCATCTCTCCCGTAAATCCTGATATACGGTCGATTTCAAACGGCCCCTCCCCCCCGGGTCTCCGGAGGACTACAACTGACGGGAAATACCGGGAATTTATTGCAGCTTCCATGGCAACTGTGCCGGGAGCCCTGGCATCGCCGACTATTACCACGCTGGCTGCCGGACCTAGAGCAAAATCGAGGGATGAAAGAAATCCTGTATACCCTGCAGGTGACTGTTCAACACGGGTTGAGAAGGACCCTGCGAGGTCCCATGCCCGTGCATGGTAATCCGTGTTGGTGGTCATCAGCCCGAGCCGTACAAGATTTTTCATTGCTATGGAGTTGACCGATGGGAGCGCACCATCATAGATGTCCTTCTGTCGGACAAGGAGGTCCGCCTCGTCCTGGTGGGATGTAAAATATCCCCCGGTTTTGCCATCAAGAAAATGATTCGTGAAATATTCCTCGATCCCTATCGCAGCCCTTAGATATTCCGGCATAAATGTAAGTTCATACAGGTCCAGAAGCCCTGCACAGAGGTAGGCATAATCAGATGCAACCCCGCGGATGCCCGGCTGCCCATTCCTGTACCGGTGAAAAAGCTCCCCGGTCCCGGACCGCATTGTCCCGAGAAGGAAATCCGCTGCACCGGTTGCTGCTTCGAGATACCGGTCATCCCCGAATGCGCGCGCAGCAAGGGAAAGAGCCGAGATGACAAGGCCGTTCCAGTCAGTCAGTACCTTGTCATCTTTCAGGGGTGGAACGCGGCCCTTACGTGCGGCGAAAAGGCGTTCCCGTGCACGTGAAATCCTCGCAATACCTTCCTCCTCCATTACCCGGGTAATTGATGCAGGCTGTTCCGGAGGAGCCGTAATGTGCAGGATGTTCTCACCAGTCCGTTGACCGGCCTCCTGTGAGAGGAAATTCCCTTCCGGCTTCACGTGGTAGGTGCAGACAAACACGGGAGCCTCATCGCCAAGCACCTCCTCTATCTCCTTCTTTTTCCAGAGATAGAATTTCCCTTCAACTCCTTCGCTATCGGCGTCTTCCGCCGAGTAAAACCCTCCGCCCGGATCATGCATATCGCGGAGGAGGTATGTGAGACACTCCTCTGCGGTTGTGCGGAATGATTTTGTACCTGTTGCAAGGTACGCTTCGGTATAGGTGATTACGAGTAACGCCTGGTCGTACAGCATTTTCTCAAAATGCGGCACGAGCCAGCGGGAGTCTGTTGAATAACGGTGGAACCCGTAACCCAGATGGTCATATATTCCCCCGCATGACATCGCCGTAAGAGTTTTTTCAGCCATTGAGAGTGCATTTTTTTTACCTGTCCGCTTCCAGTACCGGAGAAGGAATGATATGGTGTGGGGTGTCGGGAATTTCGGTGCATTGGAAAACCCGCCGTTTGTCGCATCAAACCGCAGTGCGAGGTCACCGTATGCCTCATGCAGGAGCGCTTCGGTAACCGGCTGGCCCGCCTTCGTTCTCTCCCCGTGGTGAAGGGCACGGGTAATCTTTTCTACCTTTTCCCGGATATCACCCCGCCGGGTTTTCCAGAAGGTCTCGATAGCGGGTATGAGGTCAAGAAGACCATTCGACCCGAACCTGCTCTCCTTAGGGATATAGGTCGCGGCAAAAAACGGCTCTCTTTCGGGTGTCAAGATGATGGTGAGCGGCCAGCCGCCTGATCCCGTGAGCGCCTGGGCAACCGACATGTAGAGGGCATCAATATCTGGACGTTCTTCCCTGTCCACCTTGATGCAGATAAACACCCTGTTCAGCAGGGCTGCCACTTCATCGTCCTCGAATGATTCATGCGCCATCACATGACACCAGTGGCAGGTCGAGTACCCGATCGAGAGGAAAACCGGTCGGTCATGAACCTTTGCCAGCTGGAATGCCTCATCACCCCACGGGTACCATTCAACCGGGTTGTATGCATGCTGGAGCAGGTAGGGGCTGCTTTCCCCGGAAAGCCTGTTTGGGCTTTGCGGCCCTTTTTTCCCTGCAGGACCCTTGTTGTTATGGGACGGCATACCCGTCCATTGGTCATGAGTTTATTTCTTTATTTCCCAAGGGTTTTTGCCGGGACAACGTATGAACTATTGACGGAGGGGATATCCTGCCCGCATGATCTGGTAAAACACAGGTATAACTTAATGAGGACGCAGAACGGGGTACAGTGACCTATAGTTGAAATCCCGGGTGTCGCGGTAAAAAAATAAAAAAAAGATCTTACTGCATCGTTGCCTTGATAATTTTTACCGTCGTTTTTGGCCTGTCACTGGCATCCTTTGGGACTTTAGCGAGCTTATCCACCACATCCATCCCGGAAGTGACCTTTCCGAATGCAGGGTGGCGCCCGTCGAGGAAGTTGTTGTTTACGAGGTTGATAAAAAACTGGCTCCCTCCCGTGTTTGGTCCCGAATTTGCCATCGAAATGGTGCCCCGGTTATTTTTGCTGGGAGGTGTAAATTCATCGCGGATTGCATAACCCGGCCCGCCGCACCCGGTACCGGTCGGGTCCCCGCCCTGGATCATAAAACCGTCTATTATCCGGTGGAAGATGACCCCGTCATAATATCCCTGTTTCACGAGTTTTTCAAAATTCCCTGCAGTGATTGGCATATCGTTATCGAGTTCAATGGAAATTGTTCCCATCGTTGTCTCAAGAACCGCAATGCGTGGTTTTCCACCATCAGTCATGTATATACATCGTTTCGTGGCTGCTATTAACCTTCCATTTGTACAGGTGAGGATATTTTCTGATTACTGCCAGGGGAAGTTCCGCGAATGGTACGAATACTTCCAACCCGGTACTCATACCGCGAGATATTTCCGATCTGTTTTCCTATGGTATACACAATGCCGCAGGAGACCGGGGAAGGGAACGAAGGAAGCGGAAAACGCCTTACTCCCGTAATGGAGCAATATCACACGCTCAAGAAAGAATGCGGTGACTCGATACTCTTCTTCCAGATAGGTGATTTTTACGAGACCTTCTGGACCGATGCAGAGGTGGTCTCGCGGGAGCTTGATATCGTCCTGACTTCCCGTTCAAAAGGTTCCGGTGGGGAAAAAATCCCGCTTGCAGGGGTACCATGCCATGCGTTCGATGCATACATCGCACGTCTCGTCCGGAAGGGTTACCGTGTGGCTGTCGTAGATCAGGTGGGTGACCCGAAAGAATCAAAGGGGATCGTAAAACGGCAGCTCACCCGTGTGATTACACCCGGGACCGTGATCGATCCCTCGATGGTCCCTTCAACTGCTGCCGCATATCTCATGGCCGTCGCGGAAGACCGTACTGCCGCTGTGGTGTCAGCGGCATTTCTGGATATCACCACCGGTGAGTTTTTTTACTCTGTATGCCCGAAGGAGAACCATTTCCAGTCGCTTGATGCGGAAATTGCAAAGTATCACCCCGGGGAATGCATTGTTTCGCCTGGTACTGACCCCCTGGTCATCACCCTTCTTGAGGACCGTGCGGTCCCCGTGACACAATGGAAGCAGGAAGTTTTCGGTCTTGAAAGGGCAAAAGAAGTGCTGATGTCACATTTTCATGTTGCTTCGCTTGATGGGTTCGGCCTAGTATCCCGGGGGTCCGCGGTCAGGGCACTGGGCGGAGCCTTATTGTATGCAAAGGAGACGCAGGGGAAAGAACTACTGCACATCACCGGGATTTCAGACCGCACGGTCTCCGGTACCATGGTTCTTGACGCCGTAACGCTCCGGAACCTCGAGGTGCTCAACAATATCCGTGATGGGGGAGAGGACGGGACCCTGAAAAAGACACTTGACCTGACAAAGACCCCCATGGGGGGCCGGCTTCTTGTCAGGTGCCTTACAAACCCTCTCCTTGACCATGAAGAGATCAATGCACGGCTGGATGCGGTTGCATATGTTGCCTCGCATGCTCCACTCCGCGCCGCTCTTCGTGACCTGTTGTCCCGGTGCAGTGATATCTCCCGTATTGCCGGCAGGATATCATATGGGAATGCAGGTCCCCGGGACCTCTTCACCCTGTCCTGGTCGCTCCAGGCAATTCCTGAGATCAGGTCGCTGATCGAGGCAGGAACCGATGATCTTCCAAAGGCGATACGAAATGCACTGACGTCCCTTATGGACCATCGTGCAACAATTGACCTCATCCAGCGGGCAATTGTGGAGGACCCCCCGGCAACGGTAAAGAATGGCATGGTGATCAGGGAAGGTTATGATGCCGAGCTTGACCGCCTGAGGGGTATATCAGGATCAGGAAAAGACTGGATTGTACAGCTGCAGCAGGAAGAACGCGCCACAACCGGGATCAAGTCACTTAAAGTGGGCTATAATTCTGTATTCGGGTATTATATTGAGGTAACAAAGCCAAACCTCCACCTTGTCCCGCCATCCTACGAGAGGAAACAGACGACGTCGACTGGTGAACGGTTTACCATTCCTTCCCTCCGGGAGAAGGAGGCAAGTATTGCCAATGCCGACGAACGGCTGCTCGCACGGGAGGCCGTCCTCTATTCCGCCCTTCTCCGTGAACTACAGGAGATGGTACCGGTAATCCAGTCCTCTGCTGAGGGTATCGGCTACCTCGACCTGTTCGCGGCCCTCGCTGAAACCGCCCGTAAATACCAGTACGTAAGACCGGACATCAATCCCGGGAACCGGCTCCTTATCCGGGAAGGACGGCATCCTGTCGTCGAGCGCCGTATGACCGGTGGTTTTGTGCCAAATGATCTCATGATTGATGCGGCTGGTGAACAGGTACTGATCATCACCGGGGCGAACATGGCTGGGAAATCAACCTACATGCGCTCTGTTGCCCTGATCAGCATCATGTCCCAGATGGGTAGTTTTGTCCCCGCGACGTATGCAGAGATCGGTGTTGTTGACAGGATTTTTACCCGGGTCGGGGCCTTTGACGACCTTGCCTCCGGCCAGTCGACGTTCATGGTCGAGATGATTGAACTCGCGAATATCTTGAACAACGTGACAAAAAAGAGCCTGGTGATCCTCGACGAGATCGGGAGGGGCACCTCCACGCTCGACGGGTTCTGCATTGCAAAGGCTGTTCTGGAATTTCTCCACGGGAAAGGAGGATCAGGCCCGAGGACACTTTTTGCCACGCATTTTCACGAGATCGTCGGGATTGAATCTGACCTGCAGCGGGTAAGAAATTACCACTTTGCAGTGCGGGATACCGGCAAAGAGGTGGTATTTCTCAGAAAGATCATTCCGGGTGCGACTGATAAGAGTTATGGGATCCATGTTGCACAGATTGCAGGGGTGCCGAGAAAAGTGATCGACCGTGCGAACACGATCATGAGCGAGGTTGAAGACCGGGACACAAATCCCGGCGGAAAAGCCAGGAGGTACACACAGATGCTCCTTGTTGATGCACCGGTGGTTTCAAGAGACCCTGTATTGCAGGATATTGAGGGGCTCTCTGTCGATTCCATGACCCCGCTTGAGGCACTCACCTGGCTCAATGAACTGCAAAAAAGGGTGAAGCATGGGAATTCCGGGGGTCATGCCAAGTCCCGGCATATGGATGATACCATTACTCCCGGGTATTCACCCGGAATCATCACGGATGATAAACCAGAAGGGGACAGGGATAGTGCAGAGCAGGGGAGCAGGTGAATGGCAGAGCTCCATGGTAACCGGATCAGGCTCCTTGACCCGGCCACGGTAAATCAGATCGCCGCGGGCGAGGTCGTGGAGCGCCCGGCCTCCGTTGTCAAGGAGCTGGTGGAGAATTCTATAGATGCCGGTGCTACCCGGATTATTGTGTTGCTTGAGTCAGGAAGGGAAGGGATCACTTCTCTCCGGATCACCGATAACGGGTGCGGTATGGGTGCAGAAGATGCCTGTACGGCGTTTACCCCGCATGCGACGAGTAAGATCCAGTGTATCGGGGACCTGGACCGCTGCCGGACACTCGGTTTTCGCGGGGAAGCACTGGCGAGTATTGCCGCCGTGTCCCAGGTTACCCTGGTCACCATGGAACGGGATGGCGGGCAGAGTGCGACGGAGGTAATAATCCGTGGCGGAGATATCGAAAAGGTAAACGAGACGGGGGCCCCTGCCGGGACGACCATCACGGTACGAGACCTCTTTTTCAACACTCCTGCGAGGAAAAAGTTCCAGAAACCGGGCGGCTCCGAGATAGCTACAATTACAAGGACCATGGAAGCGTTTGCTATCGCGAACCCCGGTATTGCATTTTTATTTGCCAGTAACGGAAATGAACGGCTCTCGACCGAAGGGAGCGGAGACCTGTTCGATACCATTGTCGCCATCTACGGGAGCGGGGTGGCGGATGAACTCATCCCGGTGTCGATAACGGAGGGGCCGCTCAACCTGAACGGTTATACATCAAAACCATCACTATCACGGCAGAACCTCTACCAGGTCTACGTGAGTATCAATAAACGGCAGGTCTATGCCCGGGCCGTTGTAGAGGCTGTCAGGGCAGGATACGGAACCCTTCTCCCTGAAAACCGCTATCCCGTGGCGTTCCTCGATCTTGGGATCGATCCTTCCTACATTGATGTCAATGTCCACCCGGCAAAACGCATCGTGCACATCTCCCGCGAGCGGGACATCTGCGCAATGGTGACCGGGGCCGTGTCCAGGGCTTTGAAAGGGGCTGACCTTGTACCGCGGGTGCCGGACGGGTTCCATACCATGCGAAAGACCGACCCGTCTGTTAGTATATCAAGGGGGTATGATCATCGGGCAAGGCCTGCACCGGGGGTCGCCGAGACCGGACATGGGGCGGTACTCCTGGCAGACCGGAGGCTGCGGCATTCAGAATTATCCCCCGTTACGGCGGGGAGCGGCGATGGAACCACTGAATTCATCTATCTCGGCCAGTACAGCGGGGCGTATATCCTTGCACAGGGACCGTCCGGGGACCTCCTGCTGGTTGACCAGCACGCGGCACATGAGCGTGTCCTGTACGAGCAGGTAACCGCATTCCGGGACCCGGACCAGGAAGCCCAGGAACTGCTCGTACCCGCGATACTTACCCTTTCTCCTGCAGAATCGGGCATCCTGCGGGAGTACCTCCCGCTTCTCATGGAAAAGGGATTCTCTCTTGAAGAGTTTGGTAAGGATACCTACGCGGTCCGCATGGTCCCGGTAATCCTTGGAAAACCGGGTAACGGGGAGATGGTGCGGGACATTATCGGGGACCTCATCTCATTGCCACGGAAACACGGGCCCGATTCCGGCGAACAACTTGCGCGGACCATTGCGTGCCATGGAGCGGTAAAAGCGGGGAATGTGCTCACCTCCGGCCAGTGCCAGAGACTTCTTGACCAGCTCTCCCGCATGAATGAACCCTGGACCTGCCCTCACGGGAGACCCGTGATGATTTCATTCACGCGGGAGCGGCTCGATCTCCTTTTCAAGCGAACGTAGGTAGTGAATCCGGATTTAACCCGGATAAACCCTGCAGGTGCTCTTAAATTTCTTAATTTCAAATGACAATTTTTGGCCGGATCGATATTTTCAATTAATTCCCTGTCATATTATTACCGCTACAAGACCAGGGAATACAGAGGTGGGAAAATGAAGAAAAAAATGTATGGAGTTCCTGTTTTGGTTATCCTGGTTTTAATAACGGTTTATTCAGCCGGTTGCCTGGGATCTGCAATGGTACAGAGTAATCCATTCCCCGACGGGACCCCGGGTACCGTTGAAAAAGACCTGCCCCCGTTATTCAATTACCCGTTACCCGGGCAGGTGCAGGCCGATGACGGGGTTTCGGGTATTTATAGTGCCGGGGATATCCTCCAGCCGGCAAAGGACTCCCCCCTGTATGACCCTGATATTGCTGTAATGGTAATCCGGGATTCAGGCGACGGAAGGTACGAGATTGGTGGTATTGTAAATTCGGAAGGAATGTGGTACAGGCTGCAAGGCTCCAACCCCGGCCTGGTTGACCATGTGTATATTGAGCGGATATTTTCCGTGCGAAGTGGGCACATGGACTTCAACGGCATGGCAATCATCAGCAACTGGCAACCGGATAGCAACACCCGGGCATAACTCAACGGTTTTATTACCTGTCCTCCATCTTTTATTTTTAGGAGGGCCAAAAAAGAACCTTTGTGGTCCACCTGCAACCATGCGCTTCAAGGAGCAGATATGCAAGGTACTGAAAAGGGAAAAAACCAGCCGGATGAACTTGATATTCGCCGCTTTCAGGAAAATGTCCTGGATTTTTATCGGAGAAACGGGCGTCATGACCTCCTGTGGCGGAAGACAAATGACCCGTACCATATTCTTGTATCTGAGATCATGCTCCAGCAGACACAGGTGCAGCGGGTGACAGTGAAATATCCCCAGTTTATTTCAGTATTTCCTGATGTATCCTCGCTCGCGGGGTCAACACTTGCTGAAGTCCTCTGGGTCTGGAAAGGGATGGGATATAACCGGAGAGCGATTGCGCTCCGCACAATTGCCGGGCTTGTAGTATCCAGGTTTTCAGGGTTAATCCCTGATGATGAGGCCGTTCTTTCCGGGTTTCCCGGTATTGGAAAGGCGACTGCCGGTTCAATCGCAGTGTTTGCGTTCAACCGTCCCGCGGTTTTTATCGAGACAAATATCAGGAGAGTTTTCATTCATTGCTTTTTTAGTGACCGGGTGCCTGTTTCAGACCGTGAAATTCTGCCCCTTGTTGCCAGGACCCTCGACCGCGAGCACCCGCGTGAGTGGTATTATGCACTGATGGACTATGGCTCAGTACTTGGACGGCGTATTCCTAATCCGAACCGAAGGAGCACCCATTACCACCGGCAGCCGGCATTTGAAGGATCTGACCGGCAGTTACGAGGCCTAATCCTTGAACTGCTTTTACAGGAAGGCACAATGATAATAAACGACCTGGTTACCCGAACCGGTGAGCAACCCGGGCGGACAGGGGAAATCCTGCTGGCACTTGTCCGGGAGGGATTTGTTACACTCGAAAATGATACAGTCCGGCTGCACAACTAAGATTTCTATACCTGGCCTTGTTGAAACCGTGCGTGTTTAGAAAAAGGAAGGGAAAATACGTAGACAGGAGGGGGTCTCACCCCCTCCCTGTCCCACCCCTGTAAGATATTCACCGGGCAGGGTTCAACTGCAGAATTCCCCAAAATTTCAGAGATTAAAAGACCATTCCCTATCCCAACCGGGGTCGCTAAAGCAGCGGGGCAGAGTCCCGGGAGCGTGGGAAATTTGGGAATACTCTAATCTACAAGATAGATTCCAGCGCATTTCAACAAAGCCATTTTTTTGTGAAAGGCCGGTAACTGTTTTTATGTATCCGGCCTTTTAGTATGTAAAAATCCAATGAGGGACGATTATTATGATGCCAAAAGTTGATCCTGACAATAAAAAATTCCTTATTGTGCTACTTTTTGCAGGCATTCTTATGGTTGGGCTTATTGCACTTGCAGTTATGACGTATTCTGGCAGCCCCGTACCAGGAAGATCCAATTCTCCAGCTGAAGGGACTCCGGTTAACCCTGTAACGATACAACCCTGGGTTATTATTACAACCGTAAGTCCAAATAACTCCGGTTCGCCGCTGGTTCCCACGATGATCCCGATCACCACCCCGGCCAGCATGGCCAAATCCGTAAAAAATCCCATTTCATCCCCTGAAGCATCACCTCAGCCGATTGTTACTACTCTCCCGTTGGCGTCTGCATCTGGGGATTCATCTGATAGTGTTGTCCCGCGGCCGTTCACGCTCTCGGTGAGTCCGGCATCGGCCAGTGGAAAGCCTGGTGAGACCATATCCTATACCCTCCGGATAGATGGCGGCGAAGGGCAGACTGAACCAATCCACTTCAGGTTAACGGCAAGCGCGCTCCTTTTTTCCCAGACATATGACCTTGGTGACGAACAACCCCCGTTTCCAAAGACCTCTGTCTACCAGTTCGCAATCCCCGGAAATATTCCCTCAGGAATCACGATTAACGGGGTCCTCACTGCAAGCGGGGCCGGTCAGACAAGGGAACAACTGGTCACACTAAGGGTGTTGTAACAGGAAGTTTAACGTTATTTAAGTATCTCGTCTGAAGATAATTCTCTGTTATAATAATTTGGGGTTTCCCACATCGTTATAACAGGAATGAAACACGAGGTCCACAGGCAGGAAGTTTGGCATTTTCGGCTCTGTTGAAACACATATGAACTGGAAGTTCACACCCGGACCATTGAAAACACCTCGTTTAAAAAATCTCCATATATTGGGGTCCGTTCAGGTATTTATTATGAAAATGCCACCCGGGGTATTCAATTTTCATCCTGTATGCTTGTGGCCTTCCGGCATCATGTCCGTTTTCATGGGAAATCCTACGCGGGAAAAAAAATAACAGAACTGCTCAGACAGGAGGGGGTTTCACCCCCTCCCTGTCCCACCTCCATTAAGATAATCCTGGGCAGGATCCGATTCAGGCATTCAAAGAAAAATTTCAGAGATTGTTTAGATCATCCCCTATCCCAACCGGGGCCGCCAAAGCGGCGGGGCGGAGCCCCGGGAGAGTGATTACATTTTGGAATACCCTAATCTTAAAGATAGATGTTAGATCAATTCAACAAAGACGTATTTTCATCTTATCCGGCAGTAATTTCTAATTACCTGCCCTGAAATAGCAGCCAGTCATTTTTTCCTGCCCGTTTAAACCTGACCAGAACATATGGCCCCTCCAGTCTCTTTCCGTGGAAGGTGATCTCTATCTTGTCATTATCCCAGTGTTTTGTCACATAGTGTCCGTTATCCCAGATCGTGACAGTACCGGCACCATATTCCCCTTTCGGGATCGTCCCCTCGAAATGCCCGTAATCCAGCGGGTGGTCCTCAACTGCCACTGCCAGGTGCTTTTCACTGTGGGTAAGCGGCACCCCTTTCGGTACTGCCCAGCTCTTCAGTACACCATCACGCTCGAGCCTTACATCAAAATGAAGGTTCCTTGCACGGTGTTCAAGGACCACAAAATAATTTCCCTCATCCGCAGTCACATTATCACCTTCTGGTTCCGGTGTTACCGTAAAATTCCTGATCTTGCGGTATTTTTTCAATGCTACCTCTGCCGGAACCCCTATTTCCTCAGCAACCGGAATGTCCTGGTGTATCGTTACGGATGTGCCGCCCTTACCTGCCTGCTTTTCAGCCCACGGTACCCCCACGGTATCAATCTGATCGACCGTACATTCACCCGGTTTTTTATCTGAACGGAGACGGATAAACCCTGGAATACGTAATTTCCGATCTCTTGTCACAGACTGGTAGGAAACTTCGCATACGAGGGCAGGTATCAGCCATGCAACTCCCTTCCCGGGCTCCACACCGGTGAGATGCGGGGTGTCTGTTTCGTACTGCAGGAACAGGTCTTTTAACAGGGTCAGGTCCCGGTCTTTAAATCCGGAACCAACCTTACCAATGTAGATCAGGTCGCGGGTATTGTTTTCAGGGCCACGGTTTGAGCTGCCATTTCCAGGATCGCTTCCATTTTCGCGCTGTCGTGTTCCATATTTATAGAGGCCGAGGATCAGTGCACCGAACTGTGTGGAACGACCCCCCTTTCCCCGTGTATACCCGGAAATCACGCAATCGCAGGTTTTCTGTTGCTTGATTTTCAGCCAGCTGCTGCTCCGGACACCTGGCTCATACACGCTGTCCAATCGTTTCGCCATTACTCCTTCCAGCCCTTTCCGGACGGCTGCCTGGTAATATTCAGTCCCCTGGGACTCTACAGGTTCGGAAATTACGACATGTGGCCCTTCCTTCACCCGCTTTTGGAGTATCTGTCTTCGTTCGGTAAGAGGAAGGTTAACCAGTGGGACGCCGTCCTGTTCGAGGATGTCAAAAACAATGTAGGTAACCGGGCTGATCCCTGCAGGCTGAGGTGTCCACCCCTGGGAAGTAATTCTCGGCAGGAGCTCCTGTATATCAGGTCGTCCTCCTGACATTGCCACGATTTCCCCGTCAAGCACGGTTCGGGGGGCCAGTTCTAGAAGTTCTGCCAGTTCCGGGAAACTGCCGGTGAGTTCCTTATCATTACGGCTCCGGATTAACAGCCCCTCATTTACATATGCGATCGCACGGACCCCGTCCCATTTTATCTCAAATAGCCATTCGTCGCTTGAAAATGGTCCATCAGCAGGTTTTGAACTCATCGGGAGGTAATGGTGTGTCATCGTCTGAAAAACCCGGGCTTTATTTTCCCTGTAATGCTGCCAGAGTCTCCTTTAACGCCTGCATCAGCTCTTTTGCCTCTTCCGGGTGAGGGCTCTCGTACACGATCTTTTCTCCGGCAAGTTTTTTATTCACTATCTTTTCGACAGCCTCCCGGTAGGTATCATGGTAGTCCGCAATCGAGAAGTCCCCGGAAAGGTCTGAAATGATCCGCCTGGCAAGTTCGAGCTCGGCTTCCCGGGGCACCGGCAGCCTGGTAATCGCCTCAAAAGCATCCGGAGATGTCACCTCGTCCGCATACCGGAGAGTGGTCAGGATAAGACCTCCCCGGTACCCGTGTACAACTACAGGGTACTCCTTTGTACGCAGGGTAATTGTCCCAACGGCAGCCCGGCCAAGGTCAACGAGAGCCGTGCGGAGGAGGCTGTATGCCTCTTCACTCCGATCCGGGGTAAGAATATACGGGGTTCCGAAATGCACCGGGTCGAGGGAGAGTGAATATACAAATTTCTCTATCCTGATTTTCCGGTCAGACACGGGAGCAATCGCCTTTAAGTCAGATGGTTCGATGACAACATACTCTCCTTTCCGTACCTCGTATCCTTTCACGGTCTCCGCCCATGGTACCACCTTTCCGTCCCTTGTACAGACCCGGTCATACCGGAGCGGCTGTGCATCATCACGATGGAGCAGCCTGAAGGAAAATGACTTGTCCCTGACCATGGTATGAAGGTGTACGGGGACGTTCACAAGCCCGATCGTGATACTCCCGCTCCAGAATGGTCTTCCGGCTATGTCATGCCGGTCATCCGGGCTTCCGCCATGGAGTCCTGGTTGGTCTTCTGTGAGGGAGCCTGTTTTTTCTTCATGATGAAGTGGTGCAGGTTCCGGAACTGGTTGAGGTATATGCCCTGTATTTTTTTGTATGGTTTGCTTTTTCATCTCTTGCTCCGCTTTATTAGTCCCCGATTTTCTGCCTGTTGTCAAATAGTTCCCTCCATGGCTCCTTATCTCTCGATAGTATGGTGCGAATGGTAAAGTCTTCGGCCCTGACTCCGGTTATCAGTTCTTCCCAGTTAACGGGGGTTGAAACGGTTGCCTCCGGTGAACCCCGGAGACTGTAGGGAGCAACCATTGTCTTTCCCTGAGCGTTCTGCAGGTAATCGATAAATATTGTTCCGGGATCGCGTGAATGTGGAAACTCTGATACAACGTGCGGTGTATCTTTTGCGATGGCTTTCCCGATACGGTGTGCAAACGCCCGTGTCATATCAAACCGGTACCCTGGTACAAGTGGGACAATAATATGGAGGCCTTTCTTTCCAGACGTCTTCACATACGGTACGAGTCCTTCATTTCCCAGGTGGTTCCGGACAATATGTGCCACCTGGATGACGTCATCAAACGTAAGCGGTGGTTCGGGATCGATATCGAAAAGGAGGAAATCAGGGCTTTCATATGATCCTGTTGTTGAGAGCGAGATGTGCAGTTCCAGTGATGCGAGGTTTGCGAGCCACAGGAGCGTATCGAGGTTGTTGCAGAGGACATACCTTACCTGCCTGCCGGCGGTCTCCGAGGATCTTGGAAAAATTTCAACATAACCGGGCGTGCCTCGTGGAGCATTCTTTTCGTAAAATTCAGACCCACTTATCCCATCAGGATATCTGTGCATTGTCAGTGGACGGTTATTAAGAAACGGAAGAATTTTTGGGGCTATCCGGATATAATATTCAAGTACCTGCTGTTTGGTTATCCCCGGGAGAGGGTAAAGTATTTTTTTTAGGTTTGTAAAATGGGCACGGCTGAGGGCTCCCCACGCATCCTGTCCATGTGCTGGTCCGCCTGTCCCTGTCATTGATCCAGTCCTGGTCCCGGGCTACCGACACCTTATTTTAAAAACCGCTGGTCCCCCCGTTTTTAAGAAAGGGGGGATCCGGGGTAATAACTCCACTATTACCCTCGCATGTAGTACCCGATCAGGATGAGCAGGAGCCCGGAATAGAACATGATAGCCCACGGCCATGCAAAGCCGAGCTGGATTGTTGAAAGGCCTTTTAAGTCCTGTAGAAGGACGAGAATAAATCCCGCGATAAAACAAATGAGGCTGATATCATTTTTTACCTTTTTATCCATTCATTACCTCCGGATTGAATATTAGATATGTACCCTGCCCCCTATATGTATTTCGCCCTGAAATGGGGTAGGGATTATCATCATCCAAAAAATAACAGCCTCTGTAATCTAAACGGTCCAACATTCGGGTTTTGTCTCCAGAAAAAAGAATACTAGGCTTGTTGAACCCCTTTCAATCTGTCTTGTGCATTAGGTTATTCCAAAATTTATTCACGCTCCCGGGGCTCCGCCCCGCCGCTTTGGCGGCCCCGGTTGAGATAGGGGATGATCTCACAATCTCTGAAATTTTTCTTTGAATGCCCGAAATGGATCCTGCCCAGGATTATCTTAACGGGGTGGGACAAAGAGGGGGTGAAACCCCCTCCTAAATGGGCAGTTCTGTTAATTTTTTTTAAGCGCAGGATTTCTACAGAGTCGATATTTACTCTCTACAGCGCCGGCACGAGCAATAATAGCATGTAACGCTGGTCAGAGGTCGCCGATTACCAGTGAGAACAGGTCAGATGCCGGCGGTGGCGGGTTGTCAGGTGTACCCATAAGGACACTTTCATCCGGGTACCCGAGATTTTCGAGGACAACCATGGTAATCTCCCGGTAAGCGGGCGCGAGTGCTTTTGCAAGGTCAGGTACGCTGAATTTGGGATCAGGAACAAGGAACACTATTTTTCCGCGTGAAAGTTCGAGGAGTGTCTTTTCGGTCGCATACGAGTGGTCACGACCGTGGGCGAGGACAACTGATACCTGTGCGAGTGAGAGATGGAGTCGTGCGGCAGCCAGCTGGAGCGAGGAGATCCCCGGAATTACCTCGCCGGGCAGGTAACCGAGTCCTGCGAGCATCGGGTCCCCGGTAGACAGGATCACCGCATGGTCTGGAAGCGACCCCAGGCCCCGGTAATCCCTGATTTCCTGGACCGTGCACCCTTCCCTGATATGAGGCCTGACTGTTTCAATAGCCCGTTTAGAACCATAAATGAGGTCAGCCCCGGAAATCACCCCGATTGCCGTTTCGGTAAGCATACCCGGACCACAACCGACCCCGACGATTTTCATGAATTTACTCTCCTGGATGTTATCGTACTAGTACTTGGATTGTTGCATGAACAACATAACGGAGATTTTCCACGGGATGTCATTCCTGTATCCTGGTATAGAAATACACGATCCATGGTATCCGGTGTGAAATCACACAAAAATCCGGGCTGTATCATGGGTCACGTCTCCGTCCCGGCTTATGAGCACAATACGCATGTCCGGGTACTTAGCTTTGTACTGGTCAAGAGCACTTCTGACCCTGGGACTATATTGTTGCTTTGTCATGAGTTCTTCAACCGTCCTGCACCCGGACCCCTCAAGAATTCCAGGATTGATATAACGCAGGATCAGGCCCGGGAGCCCGAACAGGGTAACTTCCCCCGTGGCCTCCGTGAGGGTAGCCCCGATATTACTGCCGACAAGCACCGCCTCGTGACCCGGGAAAAACAACCGTGCATACCGGAGCCCTGTACGGCCGGTCGTAAGTACCACCCGTGAAGCACTTCGCACCCGTGAGAGGACGGTCTCCTCGAGGTGGTCATCCCATGGCTCAACAAGACCGGTTGTACCGAGCACCGAAATGCCCCCGGTAATACCAAGACATGGATTGAGCGTTTTTTTCGCGACCAGTTCCCCTTCAGGTACCGATAATTCAATCCGGACCCCGGATAGTCCTGATATGGAAAGGGCTTCCTGTACAGAACCGGTGATGCAGGCCATCGAAGGGGTGCCTATGGCCGGCTCACCACTCGCGTAGCGGGGTGTATCGTAGGAAAACCGCCCGATCCCCTTTCCGGCGTGGACCGTGATCCTTGCAGCTGCCGGCGCTGCAACAGCCCTGAAAAGAATTCCTGCAGTGACATCATCCGGGTAATCACCGGCATATTTCCTGCATTCTGCAGACCCCTTCCCGGTAACGTTCACCGGAATTTCCACTGTGATACCACTTGGGGTCGTTACGGTCACTGAAGCGACCGGGGACTGTAACGAGAGGACAGCTGCCTTGCATGCGGCCGCCGCCGTGGAGCCGGTTGTATATCCCCTCATGAGGACGGTGCCGTCTGAGGTAAGAATGGCGAGTCCCCGGGAAACCAGTGGAAGCAACTCCGGTGTTTTACATCCCGTAATCCAGTCATGCGGGTATTCAAAACCGCTGACCGGGTCCTTTACCACCTGTCCTGAATTGCCGGGTGAAAATTCCATACCATACCCAGGGGTTGCCCTGATTGTTGGGATCAGGACTTATTCCTGTCCTGTTGTTCAGCATACATGGTTATAATCTCGTTTATTGCCGCAACGGCAACCGGGGTCCCCCCACGCGTTCCTTCGGTTGAAATAGATGGAATATCAATAGTCCTGAGCATTTCCTTTGATTCGGCGGCATTTACAAACCCTACCGGTGTCCCTATGACGAGCGATGGCATATGCCCCTCCCTGATCATCCGGCACACCGTCAGGAGCGCGGACGGGGCGTTGCCGATGACAATTACTGCACCGTTGACCGTATCCCCGAGGTTCTGGAACCCCTTCGACGTCCTCGTTATCCCTTGTTCTTTTGCGCCCTCATCGAAGTCAAGTGCACAGGAGACCTCGCTCTGGTGCCCTTTTTTCTGGATGCCTACCTGGACCATCCTGATATCGGTGATTATCGGTGCACCGGCAGCCAGTGCAGCGAGACCTGCCTGTACCGGGTCTGAATGAAACCTGATCAGGTCGGCCATTAAAAAGTCACCTACCGCAACCGAACACCGCTGCCGTATGCGGTCTTCCGGCGTTGCATTCCCGATAGTAACCCTTGCCAGTTTCCTGCTCTTTTCTGAGATTTCGAAGGCCTCTTTCGTTGTTGCCCCGAGGTCAGTATACGTATTTTCTATGGTATCCACGCGGTGTAATGATTCCTTTGACATGGTCGCCCATCCTCCAGAGCCTGCTTTCACTGCCACCGATAATTACGGTGGTGTGCATATCCACTAGATCTTCTTTGCCTGGTGCTTCGCCAAGCGTTGTAAGGATTACTTCTTCACCTTCACGGTATGCATTTTTTATAATCGCCACCGGGGTACTCGAAGCATGATGTTCCCGGGCAATTCCAAGTGCCAATGACAGGTTATGGGGCCTCCCCCGGCTTTTCGGGTTGTAAAGGACTACCGGAATGCCCATTGAGAATGCGGCCCTCAGCCGCTGTTCGATGACCGGGAGTGGTGTCAGGAGATCAGATAGACTGATCACACAGAAATCACCGGAAAGCGGGGAGCCGACCCGTGATGCCGCTGCATTCGCTGCCGTCACACCCGGGATGATCCTCACATCGATATCGCTCCCGCTCCGCTCAAGCACTTCAAGGACAATACTTGCCATCCCGTACACCCCCGGGTCTCCACCGCTGACCATTGCGACCACGTGGTCGCGGGCGAGGTCGACAGCCTGCTGCGCACGTTCGACTTCTTTCCCCATGGAACTACGGATGACCTCTTTTCCAACGAGAAAAGATGCAAGGGCCGTGAGGTATGACGAATTTCCGATAACATATTCAGCCGATTCAATGGCCTGCACCGCATCGTGGGTCATCTGTCCGGGTGACCCCGGGCCTGTCCCCACAATATACAATGCCCCTCCGTCAGCGTGCGATGGCAATGGTAACCCTCCCCGCCACTCGTTTTTTCATAACAAGCTCCCGTTTTCTCGAGACTGCAAGTGCAGAAGGTTCCGCGACCCCGGGCAGTCCAATCCGGCCGGCCGCAGAGGGTGATTCCTGCACCTGTGCCTTTATTGTCTCATCATCGAGAAATATGAGGCATCCACCAACTGATTCAACTGCCTGGATGAGCCCGTTTTCTCCGATCTTCTTCTCTGTCGTGGCATATATCATCACCTCATCGGGCATGATCCCGGAATCGTCGAGTGCCAGGTGTACGGCGTCAACAACCTCCTCACTGGTCACCCCCCGTCTGCACCCAAGACCAACCGCGTAGATCCCGGGCCGGGACAGGAACGAGACCCCGGGACTCGCCAGAACAACCGCCGGCCCCTGCACGGTATATACCCGTGTCCGGCTGTCCAGTATCCCGGCATTTACTTCACGGGTGGTATCCCTGTTTACCACGTGACGCCCGAAGCGGGTGGCAATTCCTTCAACCGATTCGAGTCCCTGCGTCTCGGTCGCTGTGGTAATGACCGGCTGTATACCAAGTGCGGCAAGCTCGCGTGCAAGTTCATTTGCCCCGTGGTGACCTCCGACAACAGGTATTGCGTACGCCATGTCGGGACTCACTACCACGACCGCCGGATCGGTCCACTTATCGACCAGCAGGGGCGCCACCATCCTCACAACGATCCCTGCCGACATGACCGCAACAATTCTCCGGTACTGGGCAAATGCGGTGTAAAAGACATCAGGTTCGTAACCGAGGAGATCGGCATCCAGTTTATAGGCGATACGCTCGGCGAGGGGTCCGAACCGTGCGAGTGAAATGACTACCGTGTCGCTCATGAATAGAGATGAGACCTCCTGTCTCCCCGGGTCCCCGGGTCAATTACCCCTCCGATATACAGGAGTGCGGAACGTTGGATCCCCTCTGCCCGGGCCTTCACTGCAATATCCGCCACCGTTCCCCTGACGATCTTCTGGTCGGGCCAGGTAGCATGGTAGACCACTGCTGCCGGGGTTCCGGGTGGATGGGAGATCTTTGCGAGCACTTCCTCGAGTTGCTCTGTCCCGAGGAAGATGACCATCGTGGTCAGATGGGAAGAGAGCTCACATATCTGGTCGTGTTCCAGGGTCTTTCCTGCAGGTCTGGTAATAATTACACTCTCTGATATCCCTTTCAGCGTCAGCTGGGCCTGTAATGCGGCAGCACCACCAAACATCGAAGAGACCCCCGGGACCACATGTGTGGTGACCCCTTCGTTGCTGAGCAGTTCCATCTGTTCAACAATTGCGCCGTAAAGGGATGGATCACCTGAATGCAGCCTCACAACCAGTTTGCCTTTTTTTGCAGGGACTACCATTGCCGGGACCAGCTGTTCGAGTGACATCCCCCAGCTGTCAAGTTTTACCGGCGCCGGGGACACGGACACAAGGGCCGGGTTCACCAGCGAACCTGCGTAGATCAGGACATCGGCGCTCAACAGAAGGTTCTGCCCCTTTACCGTGATCAGTTCCGGGTCCCCGGGCCCCGCACCAACAAAGTACACTTCCGGTACGTTCATACCTCACCGCCCTGCATACAGGATGCTTAAATAGTCGCTCTTTTCCGGGATGTCGTCCCCGTGACAGACCCGCATATCAGGCAGGAACATCCGTTCGACAAGGACAAATTCCCGGTATCCTTCGTCTTTCAGGGTTTTTATCATCTCCCTCGGTCGTTTCACTTTCAGCAGGATACGGCAATCAGGTTCACCACCGTCGGTGACAAGAAATCCTCCCGAGAGTGATACACCTGATACCGATGCAAACGCCGTGATCGCACTGACACCAGGTTCGCTCGTGCAGACAACTCCAGGGTGTCGTTCCTTCATGGTCCGGCAGAGCCTTGAATAGGTGGAGAAAAAATTCGGGTCGCCAAGAATGCCGAGGACCGCGAGGCCATTCTCTGCAACAGTTGCGATAATGTCCGCGTTCCGGACCATGCACCTGCTAATCTCCTCCTCATCATCGGTCATGGGGAATTCAAGCACCCGGGCATCCCGGTACGGGGCAGATAGTTCCTTCGCAATTGATCCCGGGACATACACTTCATCTGCATCTCTGAGGAGTCGTACTGCTTTCAGCGTGAGGAGTTCGGGATCACCCGGCCCGAGACCAAGACCTACAAGCATACCGGGGTACCTCCGACAATGATATAAACCGGGTCTATCGGTTTGAACATTGTCCCTCCGGCAAGTGGAGAAGAGCGGGAGACCTGGACATGGACCGCCTCCTTAAAAATACCCAGTTGCTCCATGGTTGTGATCGCAAGATGTAATGTCTCAACTTTTACCGCATTTACGACAATTGAGCGTGTGCCAAGCGTGTGAAGGATCCTGAGCACCCGTTCGAGGTTACCCGAACCTCCTATAAACGCACAGTCCAGCTGGTCAATGGTCGGGAGGAAATCAACAGCTTCCCCGTGGAAGAACCTGATATTATCCGCTCCGGCCCTTTCTGCTTTTTCCCTGGCGAGATCGATCGCCTCTTTCCGCCGGTCAATAGCGTAAATTTTCGAGGTCCGGTGTGAGAGGGCAAGTGAAATTTTACCGGTCCCACATCCGATATCGGCAAAAGTATCCCCCTCGAGAAGCCCGAGTTTGAACAGCGAAATCGCCATCACCTCGTCCTTTGTTGGTCCGCCGGAAAGTTCCATGGTATTGTATTAAAATAAGGTTGCGTAAAGGTATTAATGCTTGTTTTGCGATGGGAATCGGGCTAAAGGCCTCAAATATTGGTAGGATTAACGGGTGGACTCCCCATTCTTTTCTGCAGGGGCCACGATAACCTGGTGCCTTTGCCTGGTCATTCTGTGGCAACGAAGGACTGCCGGTCTTCATTGTAGAGCCGCACGACGTCCCCGATCACGATAATCGCCGGGGGAGTGACGCCAATTGCTTTTGCCCTGCTACTGATATCCTTTAACGGGGCTACCGTGACACGCTGATCTGTCCGAAGGCCCCGTTCGATGATCGCTACCGGTGTTTCGGGGTTTTTTCCGTGAGTGAGCAGTGACTCTGCAATATTGGGGAGGTTTTTCACTCCCATCAGGACCACAATCGTTCCCCTGCCTTTTGCAAGCAGTTCCCAGTCCAGTGCGGTCCCGGCTTTTTTCGGGTCCTCATGGCCGGTAAGGATGGTCACCTGGGAGGCGTACTTACGGTGAGTGAGTGGGATACCCACAGCGGCAGGGACCGCAACCGCGCTTGTGACACCCGGTACTACTTCCACCGGAATCCCGTGCGCGATGAGGACCTCGAGTTCTTCTCCTCCCCGGCCGAATACAAACGGGTCTCCACCCTTCAACCTGACTACCCGTTTTCCTGCCGTTGCCCGGGCGACCATGAGTGCCTCGATCTCGTCCTGTTCGAGGGTATGATCGCTTCCATATTTCCCACAGTCGATCTTTTCTGCGGCAGCCGGGAGTGAATTCAGGATCTCCTCGCCCGGGAGCTGGTCATACAGGATGACTTCTGCCGAATCGATCACTTCCCTTGCCCGTAATGTCAGGAGGCCGGTACCGCCCGGGCCTGACCCTACCAGATAAACCATTCCCGTCATGGGTAATCCCCTGATGTTTCCTGATAATTTCGTCCACATGGAACGATGCCATTCTGTTGCATACCTGTGGACCCGGCAGTGATTTTCGGATTCTGCTTCATTTGCTACCTCCTGTTCCTTCGCCCCGCGTGCTGATACCCAGCAGGGTATAGGCCTCTTTAATCAGTTCACGGACCTCGTTATGGAGCTCATGACCACGGTCCCGGGCCTCTGCAACAGTTGTGATATCATGTTCGACCCTGACCTCGCGGGTACCGTCAAGTGATAGTACTGATGCGATCAGGTGCCCGTTCCGGCAATAGATGCCGAGTGGTGTGAAGCACCCCCCGCCAACCTGTTCCATTACAACCCGTTCAATTGCAACGTCAGAACGGGTGACCGGGTCATCGAGAAGGCTCATTGTTTCCGACAGCGAGGGGTCCAGCCGGCTCACAACGGCAATGGTCCCCTGGTTTGGTGACGGGACAAATTTTTCCGGGGGCAGGCGCTCCCCGGGGATTTTCACAGAAAGCCGTTCAAGTCCTGCCTCTGCCAGCACGATTGCATCGTATTCACCAGCGGTGAGTTTCTTCATTCTTGTATCGACATTCCCCCGGAGGGCTGCTACGATGACAGAAGGGTCGTGTCGCAGCAGTTGTGCCTTTCTCCTCGTGCTCGATGTCCCGACGACTTTTACCAGATCGATGCTTTTGTCATATGCAAGGAAGTCTGCAGGAGAGTCCCTTGGGAGCACGGCACTTGTCAGTACACCCGGGGGCCTGATTGCCGGGATATCCTTCATGGAGTGCACGGCTGCGTCAATTTCACCCCGCAGGATCGCATCATCAAGGGCTCGTACAAAGAGTCCCTGTCCACCGATTTCATGGAGCGGGACCCCCGTGTTGGAGTCCCCTTCGGTGGTGATGATCTGCTTCTCCGCCTCTATCCCTTTCGCTCTGAGCATGGTGCAGACCCGGTCGGCCTGGACCAGTGCCAGCCTGCTCCCCCGTGTACCGATTTTTAACGTCATTGGCATGGTCCGAGTGATTGCCGGTAGGCATCCGATATCAGTTCAATATCCTCTTCCGTGTGTGCCGCGGAGAGAAAATTGGTCTCAAACTGGGAAGGAGGCAGGAAAACACCTGCACGGTACATCTCTTTCCAGAACCTGCCAAACGCATCAGTATCGCATTCTTTGACCTGCTTGTAATTGACGGGTGCCTCTGGCCTGAAGAAATACTTGAACATGGAGCCGAGCATCACAAAATTACCTCCGGCATCTTCAGGTATGGAGTCCCGTATTGCCTCTGCACCGAGTCTCATAAGGCTGTATACCTCCGGGTGGGTATCGAGCCAGTCAATTGTCGCAATACCCGCTGAAAGGGAGAGCGGGTTTCCTGAGAACGTGCCAGCCTGGTATACCGGGCCGGACGGCGAGACCATTTCCATGATCTCCCGTCGTCCTGCAAACATCCCGATTGGCAGGCCCCCACCCACGATCTTCCCGAGTGTCATGAGATCCGGGCGGACGCCGAAGTAGGCCTGTGCACCACCCATGCAGATCCGGTAACCTGTGATCACTTCATCGAAAATAAGGAGGACGTCGTGGGCTTTTGTTATCTCACGGACCTCCCTGAGATAATTGAATTCGGGCAGGACCGGGCCGATGTTCCCGAGCACCGGCTCGAGGATGAACGCTGCTACGTTATCATCCCGGGAAAGGATCTCTTCGAGTGCCTCAGGATCATTATACGATACCTGGCGGGTGTGGGAGACGAGGTCGGGGAGGACTCCTGCAGAGTCGGGGACACCGTGCGTGGTAGCCCCTGAGCCGGCTTTGACAAGAACGCCGTCATGTGCCCCGTGGAATCCCCCCTCTATTTTGACAATATCCTGCTTTCCGCTGAATCCCCTGGCCAGGCGGATTGCAGCCATTGTCGCTTCAGATCCGCTTGAAACAAACCTTACCATGTCCATGCCCGGATGGGCAGCCGTGACTCTGCGGGCCATTTCCGGTTCAAGAGGAGTTGGTGTGCCGTACAACCAGCCCAGTTCAACCTGGCGATCGATTGCCGCCCTGATGTCCGGATGGCAATGGCCAAGGATTAGCGGGCCATAGGCCATGCAGCAGTCCGTCAGATCTTTGCCGTCAACGGTTTTCAGGTGTGCGCCGCAGGCCGACTCCGTGTAGAAAGGGTAGGGTTTGATCGCCCTTACCGGGCTGCTCACGCCACCTGGCATAAGGGTTTTTGCCGTCTCGAAAATTTCACTGCTTTTCATATTGTCACCCGTTGTATCGTTTTATAAATTTGGTAATTCTCATCCTTCAGGTATCTGTATCGCTCTTCCCTTGTCAGGGATATCCTTCGGGCTTTTCAGACAGCCATCGGGCTGCATCCATGGCATAATAGGTGATGATCAGGTCTGCCCCTGCCCGCTTTATACAGGTCAGGGCCTCGAGAGCGACTGCTTTTTCGTTGATCCAGCCAAGTTCTGCAGCTGCCTTGATCTGGGAGTATTCCCCGCTCACCTGGTAGGCAGCGACCGGGAGCCCGATCGTGCAGATGGCAGAAAGCACATCGAGGTAGTTACCGGCCGGTTTTACCATCAGGATGTCAGCTCCTTCTTTTGCATCAAGCTGAGATTCGAGAAACGCCTCCCGTGCATTTGCCGGATCCATCTGGTAGGTGCTCCGGTCCCCGGAGGAGAAACCGGAATCTGCAGCCTCGCGGAACGGTCCGTACAAGGCACTTGCAAACTTGGTGGAGTACGACATCACCGCAATATCCTGGTAACCAGACTTGTCGAGTGCCGTCCGGATCGAGTGGACCATGCCATCGAGCATGCAGGAAGGTGCAACAATATCTGCCCCTGCTTCTGCATGACTGACCGCTATACGGTCCATCAGGAGGAGAGATGCATCATTATCGAGATCGGTCCCACACCGCCCGTGGTGAAGGATCCCGCAATGCCCATGGGATGTGTATTCACATGCGCAGAGATCCGTGATTACTGTCATACCCGGTACCCGCCCTTTTATGGAACGGACTGCGCACTGGATAACCCCTGACCTCGCATAGGACTCACTTGCCTCGTCGTCTTTTTTTGCCGGGATACCGAAAAGGAGGACTGCCCTGATCCCTGCATTGTAGAGGGACTGGACGTGAAGGGTGATCTCACCTGGCGGGTAACGGTACTGCCCGGGCATTGACCCGATCGGAATTTTTTCGATTGCGGTCTCGTCGATAAATAATGGTGCTACAAGGTCTGTCGTATGAAGTATTGTCTCCCTGAAAAGCGGCTGGAGCGTTTGCTTTCGGAGCCTCCTCATTCTTCGTTGCGGGTACATAACCGTTCACCTCTGATAATTGCTGCCACAAGTGCCTCGGCTGCTCCAAGGTCACCTGATTCGGCGCATGCCCTGATGGAAAATGTTGCATCGTTTAAGATTTTTGTAACAAGCACACGGGAAAGGTCTTCCACGATTGCCACCGTCTTTTCATCCTTTACCGGGAACCTGCCCAGTGCCCGGTCACGTTCCCGGATCCTTATTGCCTCGGCCCAGGTATGGAGGGTGGCAAGTGTGTCGTCAGCCGCTTTACGGTTGAGGAGGTATATGAACTGCCCAAGTTCCTCCTGGAGAAAATCCCTCGCCTTTTCTGCCTCTCCCTGGCGGGTATTCATTGTACATTCATTCACCTGCCGGAGGTTATCGATGGTAAAAAGGTGGACCCCGTCGAGGGTGCCTGCTGCCTCCTCGATATCTCTCGGCTGCGCGATATCGACCAGGATCAGGGGCCTCGGGTGTCCGTCTAGTGGCCAGCAACGCCCTTTCATCACCTCGTGCAGGTCGCTTTTCTTTATAACCGGGTGTGGCGCCGAGGTGCAGGAGATAACAACATCTGAAAGGGTGAGGTACCGGTTCATCTCGTCAAACTTCACCGCCCGTCCACCGATCTTCTTCGCGAGAATCACTGCCCGTTCGTACGTGCGGTTGGCGACGTAGATGGCGGTGAGGTCCTTCGCGGCAAGGGCCTGGGCGACAAGAAGTCCCATTTCACCGCTTCCAATGACAAGGATGTGTTTTCCCTTCAGGCTCCCGAGCTGCTCCTCGGCGAGCTGGACCGCCGCAGAGCCGACCGAGACCGCTCCACGGTTTATCTGGGTCCTTTTCCGGCATTCGACCCCCACATGCACGGCCTTGTTGATGCAGAGTTCGAGCACACTGCTACAGGTACCCGTTTCCTGCGCATCTGTGAGTGCTTTCTTCAGCTGGCCGATGATCTGGTCCTCACCGACAATCATGGAGTCAATGCCGCATGCCACCAGGAGGAGGTGCCCGAGTGCATCTTTTCCCTCATACACCAAAAAATTAGTACGCCCTTTTTCAAGGAGGAATGCCCTTAATGCCTCCGCATCCCCGTGTACAACTACCTCCACCCTGTTGCATGTCTGGAGGAGCACGACTCCCTTGAAGTGTTCCTTCGCATCCGCCAGGAAGGCTGGTTCGTCGGGAAACCGGAAGGCTTCGATGGCGGCGACATCGGCCGTATGATGATTGATCCCGGCAATCGCAAACGGTGTAAAACAGAGCTCCAGGTTCCCCTGCTTGGAAGTCAAGAAAGGTACCTCCGTTCAATAATCTCCCATGCAGGTCTGGTCCCGCCTTCAAGTGCTTTCCAGATACTTTCATCATCAAGTACTTCGTGCAGGATCCGGCTCCTCCTTTCCTGGTCTGGTATTTTTTGTTTCAATGTTATGCGGAGCTGGTTCTGGACTTCAATCATCCCGTCAAGGTTGGGGTAGGATTGTCCGATATGTTCACGGAGAAACCGTGATATACCCGGGCTCTCACCGCTGGTACTGATTGAGATGGTGTAATGCTTCCCTTTCAGTTGCGAGGGGAGGGTCACATCTCCGGCCTTCCCGTCTGCATTATTGAACAACACAGCCCGGATCGCACAGTAGCGCCCGATCCGGTCATTCAGGGTTGTGTCCTGCGTTGCAGCGATTACGAGGAAGGCTGCCTTGATCAGGCTGTCCAGTTCATAATCCCCGATTCCTGCGAGGGTCATTTCCACTCTCCTGACTGTTAACTCGTCGAATGCCGGTGAAAAAGAACGGCTGACTACGGTCACTTCGGTCTCTTCACAGAAATACGCCGCTTTCCGTGCACCGACCTCCCCACCACCGAATATCACCACCCGCTTTCCTGAAAAATCGATCATGAGTGGGATCATCATTAGTATGTGGGTTATTTCGTTACTTTAAGATGTTGAATTGCGGTTCAAGACCCTGACTGATTCAATCATTTTCCGCACCCATGACACCCCATTATCCTTGTGCTTCTTTCTGCCGGGACCTCCCGGGTTGTCACCAGGAGGTCCTTATCTTAAAAAAAGGGTTGAAAAAGATATCAGGCCGGACGGATGGATTATGCGTAGTGGGGGGTCTCATCAGCAGACCGGGTTCTCCCCTCTTTAATCGGGAAGTCCGGGTACCATAATTCGATACGCTTATAATATTTGCATACGCATTTAGTAGAGCACAAATCAGCCCGAATGCGCGGATAGTGTAGTGGTTATCACTAGGCGTTGCCAACGCCTAAACCCGGGTTCGAGTCCCGGTCCGCGCACTCTTAAATGAAGTTAATTTTGCGGCCTCTTCTGTTTTTAACCGGTTATTCAGGTAACCTCCGCTGCCAACCGTGACATCACGAACTTCCACCACTCCGGGCAAAAGAGACCTGTTTACACCTGTCCGGCCCTTGACGGAGTGCGGTGGGTTAAATCCCCAGAATGAAGAAATTACGGTTCTGTAGAAATGCTCTAATAACTTCTAACGATTTTGGGTGGTTCTGAAATTAAACTACGCTCCCGGGGCTCATGCCCCGCCGCTTTGGCGACTCCGGTTGGGATAGAGACTATCCCCAAATACTCTGAATTTAATGAGCCTTTGGGAAACCCTGCCCGAAGAATATCTTAATGGGGGTGGGGCAGGGAGGGGGTGAAACCCCCTCCAGGTCTTCGTATTTCCCTCTTCTTTTTTTTGACCCCGAAGGGTTTCAACAAAGCCCTTTTTTTAAAAAATATACGGATTATTCCATCTAAATGCCCGAACGAACACCAATATAAAGAGATTTTTGAAAGGGCATTTTAATGGTTTGGGTGTGAACTTCCTGTTCATATGTGTTATAAAGAGCCGAAATGACCAGAACCGGTTTTTAACCTGGTCACCCGGGTTTGAGAAAACCCACACCCTGCAGGGTCTCCTCGCATGATGGGTTGTAAGATGGGTTATCAGATCCACTTCTTCCTCCGGAAGTAGGTAAGCATGCCTGCAACCATGATGACCATCACGACCAGCACTGAATAATAGCCATATTCCCAATCGATCTCAGGCATATTCCGGAAGTTCATGCCGTATAACCCGACTACAAACGTGAGGGGAATGAAAATAGTCGCGATAAGCGTGAGCACCTTCATAATCTCGTTCATTTTATAGCTCAGGCCTGAAAGGTAGATATCGATCATCCCGGATACCATGTCCCGGAATGTCTCAAGGGTATCGATCACCTGGATCGTGTGGTCATAAACATCACGCAGGTAGATTGTGGTTGACTCTTTAATGAGCGTGGATTCTGACCGTTCAAGGTTATTGATAACCTCCCGGAGCGGCCAGACGGATTTCCGGAGGAATATCATGTCCTTCTTCAGCCGGTTGATTTTATGGAGGGATTCCTGGGTCGGGTTGATTACCAGTTCCTCCTCGAGGTCCTCCACTCTCTCCTCGAGCTTCTCCATTACCACGAAATAATTGTCAACGATGCTGTCGATGAGCGCGTAAGCAAGGTAATCCGGACCGAATTTCCGGATACGTCCATCTTTCCGGATTCGTTCACGCACGGGGTCAAATATATCCCCGATGTCTTCCTGGAATGAGATCAGGAAGTTCGAGCCGAAGATCATGCTGATGTGCTCGACTTTGACATCCATTTCCTGATCGATGAACGAGAGCATCTTCAGGTTCAGGTAAATATACGTCTCCAGGTCCTCCATTTTCGGGCGCTGCTCGGTATTTAGGATATCTTCCAGGATGAGGGGGTGTATGGTGAAGCATTTCCCGAGATCTTCGATCACGCCCGTGTTACCCAGGCCATCGACATTAATCCAGGTCACCGTTTCAGTGTCTCTGAACGGGAAACATTCGGTGATCTGTCCCACCTGTTTCTCCTGGAAGTGGGTTGCGTCATAGTCGATGACGGTGATAAGGACCGGCAGATCGCCCCGCTCACCGTTGACACGGAGTGACCCCGGGGGTTGTCCTGCACGTTTCGAAAGCTTGTGCTGTTGTTGTGGCATAGGAGTCTGTATGAAGAGATAGGACGAAGAGTTGAATAAGAATGCGGTTCTTTCCCTCCAATATACCCTTGGCAGGAAGTCATGGGGTGTCGCATGCCGGATTAGTGATCTGTTCACCAGTATTCACTGGGCGACCATAAAGGATTCTGGAACCGGGAATTGTGTGTATGGATGTGCAGATGAACCATGCGTACCTGATAACCGGGTTAACCTGATACTCTTTAACCTGGTAATCAAAAAGGAAGGAAAAGGACTCTTGTGTGATTATTTAGAAAATCTCTTAACTATTGAGTTTCATTAAATTTTAAGATACATAATCCCCCGGGCTCTTCCCGTAATTTTCCTGCATATCATGATATCCATAATCATCCCGGCGTACAATGAAGGCGCCACGATACGAAGGTGTCTCGATGCCCTGACTCATCAGACTATCCCGAGGGGCTCCTACGAACTGATTGTCGTTGATGGAAATTCAAAAGACAACACACGGGAGATCGCGGCAGAATATGCAGATATCGTTTTTATCCAGGAATCAGAGCGGGTTCCCGGCGCACGTAACGACGGATTTTCCAGGGCGATGCATGATATTGTTGCCACTACCGATGCCGACTGCATTGTTGCCTACGACTGGGTTGAGCAGATTCTTCTTTCGTTTAAGGATCCGCGTGTGGTCCTTGCGTTTGGCCCGGTTACGGCAATCGAAGTCAATCCTGAAAACCGGCGCTACGTCCTGCTGTTTAACACCCTCATGTGGTTTGGGGCTGCTACCCGGTTGTACTACTATACGCTCGGCTGCAACACGGTTTTCAGGTATGAAGCCCTTAAACGGGCTGGCATGTACCGGATCATGGATGCCGGGGATGATCTCGAAGTTGCGATGCGGATGCGGAAAGAGGGGAAGGTTGTATTTAATTCAAATTTAAAAGTCGGGTTCGATTTCCGGAGATATGAGCAGTTCGGATTCTGGAAAACACTCTATGAGTGGTACTGGATTGTCCTGAAGGGAGGAGTCTCTAAAAAATTCTCCTATACAAAGCGTTTATACCAGAAACCGGAAACCGGGGACTGCCCGTTACAACAGGTCCTTCGGGAATAAGCAATAACAAGCGGCGATATCAGTCAGGTTTATAGAGAGTGACCTTGCGCTTTCTGAAAGTTGTAGCGTGACCGATGAAGATAGGTAGCTTTTTTTATACCGGTATATCAGCGGAATAAGATCAAAAGGCGCTGCCATCCAATCCCGGAAGGGTAACCGGCCGGGCGGTTTATATCTTTTCCTGGTCGATCTTGTCGACGTTCCTCAGATCAATCTCACGCTTAAATATAGCAAGGCCGGCGATGGCGCCGAGAATAATATTAAGATAAAAGGTGATAAAGCGCCATAAGAGGACAAAAATACCTATCATTCCCGTGGGGATGATTAACGCATACAACGACGTGGTCGATAGTTCGGTGATACCCGAAGACCCGGGTGTGAGGGGGATCATGTTAATGATCGCGATAAGGATCTGGAAGAAAAACGATTCGATAATCGCCGGGCCGAGCCCGAGTCCCATCATGATAAACGAAGCTACCAGGAATTCTGTGACCCAGAAAAGCCCTGTTGTGATCCCGCCTCCCAGCAGGCCTACCCGGGCTGTCCCGGTAAACCGCACCATACTCCCGAAAAGGTTATCAATCTCCCTGTCTGCCAGTTCAACGAGGGTTTCAGGCGATGGAGACCACCAGGAGAGCTTCGGGACCAGCCAGTTTACCAGTTTCATGAGCAGTCTCTTTGTCATTTCAGGATACCAGATTGCGAGAACAGGAATGATGAGGAAGCTGATCATCAGGATCCAGGCAACAATGACCAGCAAGTACAATGCCGGACTGAAGGAGTTCCAGAATAACTGCGTCATCAGGGTCATAAGGATGACACCCATTACGGTCAGAATAATACCATCAAGGACCCGTTCCATAATAACAACTGCAGCGGCATCCCCCAGTCTGACCCCGGACCTGTATAGTTCATGAACCCTTACCGGTTCTCCACCTGTCTGCCCGGGGGTGATGGCGCCGGCGAGCAGCCCGGCAAGGACCATGTTCACACAATGGCGAAGGGATACACGGTAGCCAAGTGACCCTGACATTACCTGGAGCCTAACTCCCCAGATTACCAGGGCAATAAGACGGAATGCGATAGCAATAAAGAGAAAGAAAAGGTTGAAATTGAGAATGTAACCTATCGTTTCCTGGTTAAAAGTTGTCGCAAATACTATGATTATAACGGTAAGGCTGAAGAGGATCGAGAGTGCTAACCAGCTACGGGATGATAGTTTCACTTCATAGCTCCCCAGTTCAACGATATCAGATGAATCAGTTATTGTTATGACATTTTTAGGTTGTAATGTTTTGGATTTATCCACGTCGATTCAGGTTATTTTAAGGTAAAAAAGAGGGAAAACCGGCCTTGTTGAAATCCTATACCGGATAAAAAAATTAAGGCTTTGTTGAAACCCTTCGGGGTCATAAACAAGAAGAGGGAAATACGAAGACCTGGAGGGGGTTTCACCCCCTCCCTGCCCCACCCCCGTTAAGATATTCTTGGACAGGGTTAAATTGGGGCATTCAAAGAAAAATTTCAGAGATTTGGAGATCATACCCTATCCCAACCGGGGTCGCCAAAGTGGCGGGGCGGAGCCCCGGGAGCGTGACTAAATTTTGGAATAAATTAATGTACAAAGTAGATTGAAAGGATTTCCCATGAAAACTAACATGATTCACTTGTGTGTCACAGGCATACAGGGTGAAAATTGGATGCTCGCGGTCAGTTTCATATTAACTACCTGAACGGAACCCAATAGGAGGAATTTTTAGCGAAACATTTCAATGGTCCGGGCGTGAAGCTCCCGTTCATGTGTGTTTCAACCGGGCCGGAAAACCGATAAAATTCCTGCTATTTCCTGGCATGAGTTACCATTTTCAGGTGTATGCGGCTTCCAGCGCCGTGATCCTGTCCCCTGGTCTGCCACTATTGAACTTACGTTCACTCTTTTAGTTGCTGTCTCTTCCGTTGGAGCTTTCTTTTTCTTTTGTGGGTCATCTCACAGCCTCTACAGCAACAACGTCTCCTGACAGTCCGATGATCTATCTACTCCGGGCACGAACCCCGGGACTTGTTTCAATTCCCTGTAAATGGTTGCGACGGGGGTTACCCCAGCTCTTCACAGCTATAAAAGTACGGGTAGTTCCTGCAGTTTTTTATCCCGCCCGTCCATTTAGTTATACGAGGAAATGATTATGGCGGATTCATGGCTGGAAGCAGTGGAAATTGCCCGGAAAGAGGGCAAAGAACAGGTATATCACGATTTTGATAAGAAGACGTATGGGATTTGCATGAAAAATGAACGTCCCGGCCATTTCTCATCAGGGTGTTATATTGAGCACCTCTGTATCTGCATGTCAGCTTCGCTGAGCCCGGAAGAGCTGGAGCAGAAAGAAAATGCATTTTTGTCTGAAAACCCGGACTGGCTTACCAGCTGAAGTTTCATTGTCGTGAGTTAACAGAAAAAAAGCGTCCGGGTTTACTGTTCGCTCCCCCTGACTATTCATCCCAGAGCGGTCTATTTCGCTCATCTGTATACCCGACCCCTGGTCCCTGGCAGCCCCCGTGATATTTATCCGTCAGGCCGGATGATATATGCCTGATGACAGATCGGGATAGAATTCATGATCCAACTGGGGAGGGCAGCTGTGGTGTTTCACCCGGAACGGGCGGGACTGACTGGCTGGTCCCGGTTTCACTGGCCCTTACCGCGGTGGTTGCCGTGAATATCTACATTGTATGGTACCTCCTGGTCGCAATACCGTCTGGATGTGCGGACCTCGCTGCCCGGTCGAACGGAAGTGAGACCTGTGGCATCGAACCCGGGGCATATGTTATCTCTGGAATATCCATTGCCATCATTGTAATAGCACTTTATGCCTTCGTCCGGTGGAACCTGACACGGTGCCGGAACCGTAAGGTTGGGTAAAAAGTAAAATTCTGCAAAAAAAGGAATTGCCCCGCAATTACGGGTAACCCGAATTAAATATTTCCTCTCATACCCCCGACTGGTTTTGGGGCAAATGCGTTTTCAATCAGTTCCTTTGAATAGGCCTCCGGTACATTCCCTGTCGTTGCATAGAGATAGAGCGCAGTATTGTATACACCCTGCAGGCTCGATCCGATCACCATCAGTATTGCAAGGTAGATGATAAAAACAGCCAGCAAAACGAGGAACAATGGGAAAATCCCGGACATCAGGGCGAGAAAAACCGGGATTAACCCGGTGATCCCGAGAAGTACAAAGACGATCCCGATTGACACCTGGCCGACAAGGGTCTCTCCCCAGGTCTTACGGAACAGCGAGGCTGACTGCTGTATTGCCTCCAGTGGTCCTTTCTCCTCAAAAATCATCACGGGAATGGCAAAGTACGTGACCAGGCTCCACGCTGCTCCGATAAGCCCGATGATGATCTGCCCGATAAACCCTGCCCTTTCCTGGAGCAAATGTAATACAAGCCCGATTGTCGCAGAGATCATTGCCCAGATGAATATGGGTCCGAGATGAGCGTTTGCGTTCCTGATACCGTCCATAAACACCGGGTTTCCCCCGGTCAGGCGTATCCTTGCGCAGGTGATCAGGGCGGTATTGAAATAGATCACGACAAAGTAACAGAGCAGGTAGAAGAGGAAAAGACCAACGAGGAGGAGACCCCCTGAGAAGGCCGGCCTGCTATCTCCCATGAACAGGATCGGTAACACGAATGAAATAAGGATGAATAGCAATGCAATACCTGAAAGCACCGGGAAAAGGAGGATCTCCCTATCCAGGGAAAGTACCCTCCAGCTCTCCTTAATGAGGCTAAAACTCCTTGAAACGGATTCAAACATACATGATCATGTTGTCAGGGGGAGTGATAAGAATAACCAGGAAAATCCTTTCGGCCCTGCCCCGGACTGTTGTATGATCCTCTCCATATTTATCCTCCTGCTTCGAATAGTACGCGAGAATGCGCCCGTCTTATCTTGGAAAAATACTGCTCCGGTGGTGTGATTCATGCCACACCCCGGTGATGTCGCGTCAGTGCGCCTGCGGGGCATTCACCCGTGAGGTGCCGGTTACACCGCCGGGGGATGCCCGGCCCGCGTTCATATATGATATCGATCTCATCAACAGGGTTTTTTCTGATCATTTCGGTGCCACTTTAATCCCCCCCGGGCACATCGCCCTCCTGAATAAAGTCCCTGACCCGGACCGGATGGAGGAGATCGTGGTAGCGGGTGCCGTGGCCGGGTCCATCCGCTATATGCCGGAAAAGCGGGTATGGGAGCCGATCCCCCGGCCTGAAGCAGCTGCATTGCTAAAACCAACGAAGCGCTTCGTAATTGTTGATGACGGTGCCAAAAAATCACTTCTGGAAGGAGCAAGTGTGCTCAGGCCGGGACTAGTGCATATTGACCCCTTGGTGGATGCAGGGGACGAGGTCTTTGTTTTCACGCGTTCCGGTGAGTGTGCCGGTGTCGGAAGGGCGAAGGTTGATGCCGCCACGGCTGAATCGATGGAACGGGGTGCAATTGTAAGGACGCGAAGGAATGTACAGTCCGATGTAATACCCGGGCAGGCGACATGGGAAGATGCTGTCAGGGCGAATTCAGTCGTCCTTGAAAAAGCCGAGGCAGCAGCGGTCCAGTTTATCCACGAGGTCACAGAGAGAAACCCGCTCCCGGTCAATGTCTCGTTCTCAGGTGGCAAGGACAGCCTTGCCACGCTTCTCGTGGTGATGAAAGCGATTGGAAAGGTGCCAATACTTTTCGCCGACACGGGCCTTGAGTTTCCAGAGACATACAAGTGCGTGGAGGACACGATCGAACATTACGGGCTTAAAGCGGTCAGGTGTTCAGGGGAGAAGGAGTTCTGGGATACGTTTGCCCGGCAGGGGCCACCTGCAGTCGATTACCGCTGGTGCTGCGGTGTCTGTAAACTGAAACCGGTAAAACGGGCTATATCTGAGGAATGGGGTGAATGCCTCTCTTTCATTGGTCAGCGGAAATATGAGTCATTTAAGCGGGCAACATCAAACCGTGTCTGGCGGAACAGCAATGTCCGGAACCAGCTCTCTGCGGCACCGATACAGAACTGGACTGCCATGCACGTCTGGCTGTATATCTTCCAGGAAAAAGGACCTTACAATGTTCTCTATGAGCAGGGACTAGACCGGATCGGCTGTTTTATGTGTCCGTCCAGTGATATTGCAGTGCTTGAAGAGATCGGGAACAAACACCCGGAACTGATGGAGTCATGGAGTAACCATCTCGAGGAATGGCGAAAAAATCACGGACTGCCACCGGAGTGGACCACGCAGAGCAGGTGGCGTAAAAAAGACCAGGGAATCGTAGTCCCCGCCTCAGGCAGGGATATCGAAGGAGATATGGCAGATGAAGAAGATAGCAATTGTTGATTACGGGCTTGGCAACCTGAGAAGTGTCAAGAAAGGTCTTGAAAAAGCCGGGGCTTCACCGTTCATCACAGCTGATGCAGGGGAGATCGGCTCAGCTGACGGGATCGTCCTCCCAGGAGTTGGGGCTTTTCGTGAGGGTATGGACCAGCTCGGCGAACTCCGTGACGCGGTGATCGGAAGTTCGAGAGAGGTCCCTCTGCTTGGGATATGCCTTGGTATGCAGATGCTGATGGAATTTTCCGAGGAGCACGGGCTTCACAAGGGGCTCGCCCTTGTACCGGGGACTGTCAGAAAATTTCCACACCAGCCCGGGTACAAGGTACCCCAGATGGGGTGGAACCAGGTACGTCTGGAACAACCTGACCACCCTCTCTTCGCCGGTTTTCCAATGGAGGAATTTATGTATTTTGTCCACTCCTACTACGCGGACACCCTCCCTGAATATACCCTGACGACCACGGACTATATCTGCCGCTTTGCATCGACCATCCATAACGGTAATGTCTTTGGTGTCCAGTTCCACCCGGAAAAGAGCGGGATAAAAGGTCTCCGTATATTGTCAAATTATATCGGGATGTGCTGACCCTAAAAACACCTGGCGGTCTAACCTCTTTTTTTTGGCATTATTTTTGAACGCACAACAGTCCGTTGCCTGGGAAATTTCCCCTGCGCATGAGAATGGTAAAACGGTGGATGTAAAACGTGGCTTATCCAGAAACCATTTACCTTCATACTGCCACCTGATCAGTATGAAAAAGATCGCATTAATTGTATTACTCGTGATGGTATGCGTTGTGGGTGTGGCATCCGCATATGTGCTTACGATCGATTGTCCTGCGAAACTCCCGGTTGGTGCACCCCTTCCTGTCACAGGGACGACCACGTTTCCTGCAGGGACTACGATTGACCTCTCATTCTCCAGTTCAGGCCAGACCTCAAACCAGGTAAGCAGTATTCCGGTAACGATCGGAGAGGATAAAAACTTCAATGTCGTTTTCGAGACAACCGGTCTGAAAGGTGGCATGTATAAGGTAGAAGCAATCCCCCGTGGGGACTACCAGAACAAACTCAGCTCGGATTCCGTGACAATTCGGGTAATTGAACTTGTCGACCGTTCAGATATGCTCCACGTCACCAGCCCGACCAACCAGGTCATTCCGAATGCACTCCTTATTGAAGGGTATATTTCACAGGCAGGTAACTCAGGTGTTAAAGTCGATGTGATCGGCCCTCTTGGAAAGGTCTTCGGGCCTGCGTATATTGCAACAGCAACCAGGGGTGGAAGCCAGGACGGGTACTTCTCGCAATATATCCCGGTTGAAGAACCAGGTAACTATAATGCACGGTTTGCTGACAGTACCGGGTATATCGGGGAGAAAACATTTGGTGTTAAAGCAACAGTAACCCCCATCCCTGTGGTCACGACTGAAGGGACACTTATGTTCACACCGACTCCAACCACTCCACGGCCAGTGCAGACAAAAACACCGGTACCAACCCCAACCAAATCCGGGGCACCTGTGTTCGGGATTATCGGAGGCCTTGGTGTTGCCGGGTTCCTGATGCTCCGTAGATATAACCGTTAAAAGCAGAAATAACCAGAATAACCGGGATCTATCTTTTTTTTCAGATGTTACGAATCAGCCACCCTGATTCTTTCGCCTCTGGATGAGTTCATAGAGGACGAGTACTGCAATTACCAGGCATCCGCCGAGGAAAAAAGCGATAAGGACCTCCTGAACAGGGTATGCCGCAGGTGCAATAACCTTGATCTGTAGCTGGTTAGAAACGGTTTCAGGAGCGTAACCAGGAACGCTCGTCACAATATCCTTCAGATCCAAGGCCCGTGAACCGTTTTCTGCTACAAGTCCAACTCCCTGTGCACCGGCGTTCCCTGACAATAACGGGGCTGATGGTGCGGCGGGCAGCGCCTCGATCCCGGATTTTTTCAATTCATTATCGAGTGTGGGAGGAGTCCCTGTAAGCGCTACTACCTGCAGGACTGCCCCAATCACTACCGTTGCAACTGCAATAAATCCAAAGAGCGAGGCATACTTCAGGAGCAGTGCCTTTACATTTGTTACCCTTGGCGTGACGATGAGGAGCTGGTCCTTGAGGCCGTATACCTTTACTTCCCTCCCTTTCACGCTGTATTTCGTTTTTATTACCTCTATCAGGCCGGCATCGAGGAGGTTTTCAATATGGTACTTCGCCGTACCCATGGGAATACCGAGCTGGTCAGTCACCTCGGTGGATGTTTTCGGGCCCGTGTTTAAAAGCTGGAGGATATCGCCCGCTGTCTGGCTCCCCATCGCCTTCGCAATTTTTTGTGCCTGTTCGCCCCCGGGTTCGAGGACGATAACTTCCCTCGCATCCGGCAGGGGGCCTGTATCTGTCCCGCCCGGACCATCTGCACCCGGTATCGTGTCGTCTGGCATAAGGCAAATTAACCGTTGAGGGCAGCCGTGATCCTCTCACGCCCGACCTTGGTGGCAAGATCAATCTGTTCGACCGCAGGCCCTCCCCCTCGTCCGAGAGCCGGAGTACCGCCGCCCTTCCCTCCCAGAAGCCCCGATACCTGTGCGATTATCTCCCCGGCATTCACCGATGAGGTGCCTGAGGTGATTACGGCATCCACGCGTTCACTGTTTTTCGACAGGAAGAACGCAACACCACCCTTCCCTGATACCTGTACTGCAATGGCCGTCAGGTCCTTCGCCGGAAGGTCGAGGCGCCTGACCACTACCGGTACACCATTAATCATCTCCGGCTGGATTTGGGCGATCTCAAGTTCAACGATCTTTTGAGAGAGTTTTTCATTCTCCTTTTTCTGGTCTTTCCACTCGTTAAAGAACCGCTGCGATGTGGCCGGCAGGTTGTCCTGCTGGACTGAGAACACATCTGCCGAACTGTTCACGATCTCCTCGAGGTGATGCATCCATGCAAGGGCTGCAAGTCCTGCTGAGAACTCCAGGCGTTCGATCCCGTCCTGGATATGCTCCACCCGCATAATCTTGATCATGCCTATCTGGCCCGTGCTCATACAATGAGTCCCTGCACACGCCTCGATGTCTCCGGCGACAGATACGATACGGAGCTCCCTGCCCGGGGGCACCCCGCCCTGGTAGAGGGAGAACCCGTACGACTGCTCGGCCTTGACACGGTCCTCGAACCTGATATCGATACAGGTATCGGCAAGGACCATCCGGTTTGCAGCCATCTCAATTTTATGCAACTCGTCGGGTGTGATATGCCGGAAATGACGGATATCAATCCTCGAACTTTCAACCCCCTTCTGTGCACCTGCCTGGTGGATATGGGCCCCGAGCACCTCTTTTGATGCCCTGAGCAGCAGGTGGGTTGCGGTATGGTGGCGCATCAGTGACCAGCGCCGTTCTTCGTCGACGATCCCTTTTACGCGGTCACCCCGCCTGAGAATGCCCCCCTCGAGTTTATGGAGGATCACATCGCCGATCTTGACAACCCTGTTGACCCTGACCATGTTCTCCTGGGTAATGAGCATCCCGGTATCGGCAGGCTGGCCGCCCCCCTCGGGGTAGAAGAGTGTATGGTCCATCACGACGAATCCATCAAAGAAATCGATTACAACTGCCTCGAATTCGGTATTGCAGGGCTGGTCGTAGTAGAGTTTCCCGGTGGCAGGGAGGCCCCTGATACGGGCCTGGTACTTTGCGAACGGGTCTTCTGCGACTTCAACATCTGATTCGGAGTGCATGTCCGCAATATGCGAGTAGAAATTGTCAGGCAGGTCAACCACGGCCCCCTCTTTCTGCGCAATTTCCTTTATCATGTCCGGTGGGATTCCATGGGAATCGTAGAGCGTGATCACCTCCCTGAGGGGTACCCGTTCTGATTTTGCCTTGTAGGTCCGGGCCACTCTCTGGACAATTTTTGAACCGCGTTCTAGAGTATGGGAATATTTCTCCACCTCGCGTTCGATGATCTCCCTGATGACCAGGACGTCCTGTTCAAACTGCCCGGGTCCGATAATTCTTATCTGTTCCTCTACGAGGTCGGCAAGCCCGTCTTTTATGGAGAGGTCGTTCATCATCCGCAGCGTCCTCCTGATGACAAGCCGTGCAAGGTACCCTTCACGGACATTGGATGGAACGATGCAGTCACCGAGCATGTAGGCAAGACACCGGGTATGGTCAACGATTGCATACACCTTCTCGATTGGGGCGATCATGCGGTCGAGCTTGTCGGGAGGGACATTAATCGCAGAAGCGACCTTATTCCTGAGCTGGAAAAGGTTTGTCCCGGAAATATCACCGAGCAGGCCGGCATACCTGGCATTGAGGGAGAGGATTTTTGTATATTCGGCATCGTCGAGCAGGTGTTCCATTCCTGCTGCTTCCATGACCCGTGAGACCATTTCCGGGAAGACTGCATCGTAGATGGTCGGGGAACCGCGGGACGCCCATACAAAACGCTCCAGCCCGTAACCGGTATCCACGATCCAGCTCTTCATCGGGTAGTACATCTCCCCGTTCAGGTCGATCCCCGGGGCATCCGTCTTCTGCCGTCCGAGGTTCATGAAGACGAGGGTGGCGACCTCGAGTCCGCCGATCAGAACCTCGACACTCGGACCTGCGTTCCCTCCGCCTATCCACGGGTGTTCCTTGTAGGTGACCTTTTGCAGGTCACCGCCAATGGATTTTATAAACTCGTCACAGAGTTCAACCGTGCGATCTTTCCAGTATATCTCCGTATCCTGGCTGTTGAATGCGTGGTGTGCCATCATCTCGAACTGGGTCAAGTGCCTGCCAGACCTTCCGACTGAATCAAGGTCATTTAACCTGATGCATGGCTGTGAAATTGTGAGCGGGTTTGCCGGTGGGGGGACGATCCCTGCGGTAACATATGGCTGGAAATCAGCAATTGACGCAATAGTGAGGTAGATATCATCCCTCCATCGTGCTACAACCGGGTACCGTTCAATCCGGGTATGCCCGTTTCTCTCGAAGAACGAGAGGAATGCCTCCCTCATCTCATCCAGGGAATGCCGCCGGAATACCGGGTTTCCTATAAAACTATACGGTTCGCAGGGGGCATCGCCGCAGATCTCGCGGGC
>CAIKOD010000079.1 GCA_903828975.1 uncultured Methanomicrobiales archaeon
CCGGAAAGACGATGTATAACGAGATAACAATATTTTGAGAGGTGGAGTGGGGGACAATTGTCCACCACTCATATGCTATTTTTAAGGGATGGCACTAGTTCCCAAGGTGTTGCATTAAAAAAAATTAATTTTTTCCGGGGTTGAATACATTATCAAAGATCTGGTCCGACCCGGTATTAGCCAGCCTTTCACGTTCTGTCGGTTCTTCTGCAAATCCAAGTACTGGTAACTCCATGCTGACCCCTGGAACGTGGTTAAACATCTTCTCCATTTCAACCTGCTGGGAGTGCATGAAGAGGGCATTCGGTATTTCCATGGGACAGTTCTCTTCACACTGCCCGCAATTGACACAGGAATCTGATATATGGGCGAACCGGATCATGTGGAACATGAAATTGACGGGGAGTTCTCCCGGTGCCACAAGGTACGGTTTCTTTGTACTGCATTCCACACAGTAACAAATGGGACAGTTTTCGATACAGGCATAACACTTGATACACCGTGAAGTTTCTTTTACTATCTTCGTTAAGCGTTCTTTTCCCTCACCAAGTGCTGTGAAATCATGTTTTCGCCATTTATCACCCAGCTTAAACATGGCCCCTTCTACTTTTGCCCGGATCTCGATACCCTTCGGGTTTGCCTGCTCGGTTGCGACTGCACCGGCTTTTACTGCCGCACTCAACAGTTTAGCTCCCTTTTCACTGCAAACTTCAACAAACGTTGCTTTTCCTGCCTTATCACCAATGATACCCCAGTTACCGCAGGCGAGATCTGCCTGGCGGGGGATTTTCATCTTGCAGCGACGGCAATTGGAGCGACGGCCAAAACCTGCTTCCTCGAGCTCATCGATGGAAATGCCTTTGTGCCCGCCTTCGTACTCGATGATAAACTGTCCTTTGTCGATCTCCTCCTTGTGTACAATTTCGGGGTCAACATCGAACTTCTCCCGGATCATTTTCCTTGCAAGGACAGGGCTTACAGTCCCACCACAATTTACCCCGATCATGATAATATTATCAAGATCTATCTGCTGGCGTTTTGCAAGCTCGTACATCCCCATTGCATCGCAGCCCTTTACCGTGACTGCGAGCTTCTTACCCCATGCCCCGTTCAGATATTTCTTGATCAGTTTCGACATCAGGAGCGTACCACAGTGTAGTGATCCAGCAGTCTGGTCGATATCCTTAGGGTCAGTGATAATTACAGGGACTGCATCATAGACATCGACACCCTTCTTAACAGCGAGAACTGCATCGACAGTCTTGCTCTCGAGAGCAAACTTAAGGAGAGCAGAGACTGCTCCCCCACATTCTGCCTTCTTGGCGAGGTCGGCATTCGTTGTCCACGCGTAGACCATTTCACCTTTTGCGACCATGTTATTTCACCACCTGGATCTTTTCAACAGCTACGGCACAATGCTTGAGTTCTGGCATCTTCGATAGCGGGTCGAGGGCAGTATTGGTGAGGGTGTTTGCCCCTTTGTGGAAGTGCATTGTCATGAACAGCACCTTGGGAGCGAGATCATCAGTCACGCGGGCAATCGTCTCGATTTCACCACGGCGGCTGCGCACCTTGATCTTCTCGTGTTGTTTGATACCGAGCTCCTTTGCGTCCTGCGTATTGATCTGGATATAGGACTCGGGCACCTCGTAGTGCAATGTTTCACAGCGATCGGTCTGCGTCCGGGTATGGTAATGGAATAATAAGCGACCAGTCATGAGCGTGAATGGGTATTCCTTGTCAGCCACTTCTGCAGGTGGGCGGTACTCAAGGCCAAAGAATGTTCCTAGACCATCAGCTGCCGAGAACTTCTCCCGATGGAGGATAGGCGTCCCGGGGTGCTCGATGGTCGGGCAGGGCCAGTGGACGGACTCAGGTTTCTCCATCTTCTCGTAGGTTACACCGAACTGGCCGGGTGTGCATGCCCGCATGTCGTCCCAGACATCCTTTCCGGTCTTCCAGTCAAAGCCCTTGAGGCCCATCTTCTTGGCGAGGAGACCAATGATCTCCCAGTCAAGCTTCGACTCGCCGGGGCCGTCGACAGCCTTCCGGACGCGGTTGACCCGCCTCTCACCGCTGGTAAAAGTCCCGTCCTTTTCTGCAAAACAGGTGCCGGGCAGGACTACATCCGCATATTCGCAGGTCTCATTCCAGAAAATATCCTGTACAACACAGAAATCGAGTTTGTCAAGCTGTCTCATCACATGGTTGGAATCCGGGTAGGAGACTACGGGATTTAAACCCATGAAATACAGCGCCTTGATCGGGTCGCCGCACTGGTTGATCTGCTCGGTTAAGGTCACACCGTACCAGTCGGGCAGGGAACCGTCCTTCAGGAACCATAGTTTCTCCATCTTTTCACGGTTGGCGGGAAGTGCAACAGGCTGGTACCCAGAGAAGACGTTTGGGTATGCACCCATGTCGCAGGCGCCCTGCACATTGTTCTGGCCACGAAGCGGGTTCACTCCTACACCGGGGCGGCCTATGTTGCCGGTGAGCATCGATAAGTTGCCCATGGAACGGACGTTGTCGGTACCGGTAGTCAGTTCGGTGATGCCGAGGCAGTAGATGATGACCGCATTCTTTGCATTTGCATACTTGCGGGCAAAATCCTTGACCTTCTCGAGCGGGACACCATGGATCGACTCGACGTCGGCGTAATTCTCGACAGTCTTCTTAAGGTCCTCGTAGCCCTTGGTACGGTTCTTGATGAACTCCTTGTCTTCAAGGTTTTCCTTGATGATCCAGTACATCATGGAGTTGGCAAGCGCAATGTGGGTTGATGGATTGAACTGGATCCACTCGTCCGCGAGCCGTGCTGTCGGGCTGTACCGCGGATCCACCACGATGACGGGGGTCCCTTTCATTTTTGCCTGGGCTACACGCCGACCGGCAAGCGGGTGCGCTTCGACCGCGTTCGAACCCCACATGACGATCAGGTCAGAGTTCAGGACATCCTCGAAGGGGTTGGTCGCTGCTCCGGAACCAAACGAGAGTGAGAGCCCTGCGACCGAAGGCCCGTGGCAGATACGGGCGCAGTTGTCGACGTTGTTCGTCAGGAACCCGGCACGTGCCCACTTCTGCAGCGCGTAGCAGTCTTCGTTGATGGTACGGCACGAGCTCTGGAAGCCAAGCGCCTTCGGTCCGAGCTTATCGGAGATCTCCGTAAACTTCTTGACAATCAGGTCCAGGGCCTCGTCCCACGTGGCCTCCTCGAATTTGCCGTTTTTCTTGATCAACGGTTTTGTAAGGCGGTCCGGGTTGTGGACAGGTTCCCAGCAGGTCATCCCTTTCGGGCACAGTTTACCTTCGTTGACCGGTGCACGCTTGTATGGTTCGACGCCGACACATTTTCCATCGACGACAACGAGGTTCAGGCCACAACCGACCCCACAGTAAGGGCAGGTCGTCGCCACGTATTTCATATTTTGCTTAACTTCACTCATCCAAAATCTCCTGGTTTATCAATTACTTGTTAACATGAATAAGTTAATTTTTTAGGATTAATATTTCTAACCTAATTTTCTTGTTGCAGAAATTATATAAAATTTCTGAATTTTTCTTAATAATTGATGAATAGTGGTGGGCGATGTAAACTATATTTAATTTACACGATTACTACGTAACCAGGGACATGCCGACTACCAGTAGAGAGAACAATAATTCGTTTCATGGTGTGAATTGTTTTTATTATACCTGTTTTTTAGTGTCGGGCTGGCCATAATATTTCTGGACAAAAACCTGGTATCAAATCGGGTTGAACGGATTGGTTGCATTAATTAGTTCCATTTAACCAAAACCCACAATTAATATCGTTAAAAAATACTGTAATATACAGATAATAATGACGGACCATCCCGATAATGACAAAACTCTTGCAGCAATAATGGATAAAGTCGGAATTAACAAAAAGTTACAGGAGTATATTCAGTGTAGCAGTACTCTCCATAGTTATCCTGCCCCGGGATTACTCATTGGAGCGATTATGGTAGATTATGCACTTGAACTCCTGGGAGCGACTCCGGAGGATAAATTGTTTACAGTCTGTGAAACACCAAAATGTCTCCCCGATGCCATTCAGGCGATTGCTCACTGCACAACCGGAAATAAACGGCTGCAGGTACTACCCATTGGTAAGTTTGCAATTACCATGAATCTCAGTTCAAAAGAGCCCGCCGTTGATGCGGTACGTGTTTTTATTGATCTGCAAAAACTGGAGAAATACAAAACAATCAATACCTGGTTTATCAATTCACCCTTATTTATCAAGCAAACAATGGCAGTACCACTCCAGGAGGAAATTATTACAGCGGGGCGAAACATCCTCTCTTTTGAATGGGTGAAAGTAAAAACAGCGCAAAAAACAAAATGGAATTCAGTTATCTGTCCTGAGTGTGGAGATATGGTCCCGGATTACATGCTGGAGAATAACAAGTGTGCTGCCTGCGGATCGAAGGGATATTACGAGAAAATATACTAATTATCCCCTTTCACAAAAGGAGCGATTCTGGTAAGGTTACCCGGTCCGGGGCACTGTAGATCATCATTCTCGGGGGCCTGGCAAACCCCGCAAGCGTCATTTTCACCTGGCGTGCAAGGCAGATCCCCGTTGAAAACGGCGATGTATTGCTTACCAATATGGGAATGCCAGCCCGGTATGCCTTTGCCACCATCCCGGCAGGTAATCTCCCCGTAACTACCATGAAACACCGTGAAAGGTCTACACCATCGAGTAATGCTCTTCCCACCGCCTTATCGACTGAATTATGCCGCCCCATATCTTCCATCGCAGATTTTATCTCGCCATGTTCATCCAGGATCACCGAACAGTGTGTACCCCCGGTAATTCTCCATGTCTTTGAAAGGTGGCGGATCTTTTCCATTGCATCAAATATTGTCTGTAAATCTACACAAAGGCCATCGGGAAGTGGTTCAGTCAACGATTCCCAGGAAGTTTTTACACCGACACATCCCGAGCTCCGGATTTCGGTATTTCCTGACGACGGATCATATGCAGGATTGGAAACGGTTACTGAAATATTTGGATGGTCTATTGTGATCCCGGTGATATCATCAATTGTGGAGACAAGACCCTCACAGATACAATATCCATATGCATAGGCCTTCAGGTCTTTTGATGTCAGTGTCAGACTCGCAACTCTTATACCATTCAATAACAGGTTGACACTATCCTCAACCGATACCTCAACCCAGGTTTTTTCAACACCGTTTTCCGTGATATCGATAATCTCGTATTCTCGTGTCGCCGCGTCCATCGTTTGCCCGGTAAGGTTTGAGGAGTGAATAGGAGAATTCTGCATATTATACCTCTAATCGGTGAATACAGCGGTTGAATGCTGATTTTAACAGATAACAGATTCTATTCTGTCCGACAATCCGTATTCTATAAAATGTGTACTTTTAATCAAAATTAAAGGTATTCACTTCGCTAAAATCCATAAGGATGTGTATCTCAGGTAAAATTGACAAAATCAGCAGCCTGGGTATCATGTGCAGTTCAATGAATTTCGTACGTCAGGATTCGTGGAATTGACATTTTTTATTTTGCGTCATACGGAAAGGGTACCCTGGAAAAAACGGTTCGTGTATTCCTGCCCGGGGATAATATAATCCACGAGCCATTTATCCCAATCTCCCAGACACATTTCATTAACCATTTACATTTGTTCAACATTTTATAAGCATACAGATTATGCAGGATAGGTAAATGAGCCTAAACATAGTCGTACAGCGAACCCGCATCTGTACAAACGAGGGACAGGATGGACGATATCAGCGCGATTGACTGGAACGAAGCCTGGAAAACAATCGACCGGGAGAAACATTCGAAGGCAGAATTCAGAAGCTGCGTAGAACGGTGGGCTGACCCCGAACGGTGCAGAAAATTTAACCAGAAGGTCCAGAAGGAAAACTGGAAAACTTCATGGGCGCGGATCCACGCGATGAAGATCACCCCGTCATCACGAGTGCTTGATATCGGTGCAGGTCCGGGAACGCTCGCCATCCCACTTTCCGGTATAGTCCGGCACATCACAGCAGTCGAACCTTCCACCGGGATGCTTGAATGCCTGCACGAGAATATACAGCAACGGGAGATCAAAAACATAACGGTGATCCAGAAAAAATGGGAGGACATCGACCCTGGAATGGATCTCGAAGACCCATATGACGTCGTGGTGGCAGCCTATTCGCTTGGAGTCCCGGACCTGCGGGCGGCCCTTGAAAAAATGGATCAGGTGTCCGAAAAATATGTGTATATCTTCTGGTTTGCCGATATGATGTCCTCACGCCACCGGAATTATCTGGAAATCTGGGAAGACCTTTTCGGGATACCCGAGTCTAACAGGCGTATGCCCAATATTATTTTCAACCTGCTCAACCAGATGGGAATCTTTGCCAATGTTGAAATTTCCCGTACCGAACATATGACCAGGTTTTCAAGCATGGATGAGGCAATTGCAGACCAACGGAATGTCCTAAACCTTAAAGATGATAGACAAGTCGCTGTGCTCACAAAATACCTCCAAAAGACCCTGGGTCAGGAAAACGGCCAGTATATCCTGATAGGGAAATCCTGTGATTCAAAGATCTGGTGGGAGAAAGAGACCTGAACGCCCCGGGATACGAAACTCCCGGTTAATTTGTCCTTTCATATAAGTGGGGTTATCAGCCAGGATGGTTTTTCCGGACGGGAACCGATCCGATCCCTTGACCCGGGCTCATTCTTTTATCTGCATAAATATCCTGATTTCATTAATATAATCCAACAGCCGAGAATGATATATCTCTACAAGCATTTGTGTCACTTTCTCCGAATTACCGGAACAGGTTGGAAGCCCAATAATCCGGATTTCTTCGGGATGGATATCGCTTAAAATCTCACCACATTGTGTATATATTCTCTTTCATGAAAAACGCATTCTAGCCTTATTATTCCCCCTTATGCCCGGGAAAGAGGCCTTCATTGATCTGCTCGAGATCCTTAAGATTGTTGATGTTGGTAAATGTTTTCAGCGTTGGGTCGAACTGCCTCAGTTCTTCAACCGAGACATAGCGGGTGTTGATGCTGCGGATCATCGGGCGAAGGGAATAAGACTCGTGATCCTCAAGGTATCCTAAAAGAACTGAACGCCGGTATACTGCATGGAGCGGCTCGATCATGTCATAATTCCAGCAGGGTATCACGGCATCCGCGTTGCCCAGGGCATCGAAAAGATAGCGCACAACCCCGGCTTCGATGCAGGGCATATCACAGGCGGAAACAAACAGCGTGTCACCGTGTGCTGCCCGCGTCCCTGCATGCAGCCCACCGATCGGGCCGATACCTTTGCGGATGTCGGTGATGCAGCGTATGCGGTCCAGGTGGCTGAACCGTTTGCATTGATCGGGATCCTTTGCCACGAGTATGATTTCGTCAACGACCTGGTCAAGGGTATCGATGAGCCGTTCGATGAAGGTCCTGTCTTCGTACACGAAGAAGTACTTCTCCTTCCCGTTGGCACGCCGGGCTTCCCCCCCTACGAGGATCACTGCAGATCTGGAGACTATGCTCACCTGTTCTCACTCGTCCTTTTTGCAAAACAGCTGGTCCGTTCAGACACGGGTGACTTTTTGCTGGTAGCCCGCAAACCACCCGGACCTCTCGTCGGGATAGCAGTTGAACACCGGTATTCAGGGTTTGATGTCAGGGTGGGGGATTCCATCAACAGCATCAATAGTACATGCCCCTCAAAGATTTTAAGACGGATGATCGGCTTTTCCCTGACTGATAAATTGATCCGACAGGCCCGGGGTACGTTTTTCTGTTCCCCGGTCTCCGGTGTAATCGCGCGAAATACTTACATCAGAAGACCAGATCATCATTCCCAGGCATGAGCCCAACGCAAGAATGCAGATGGGCTCCGACACGATACACTGCCATTTACCTAGAAACTCGATCCCAAGGATAATAACTGCAACCGAGCAATGATGGAAATGGAACTGTGCGATCCTCCGATCAGTCGTATCACATGGACGAATCGAACCGCAAATCCTCGTCGTGCTGAAAGGGAAGAAGGGTGCGATTCCTTTCCGGGTACACATGTCCTCGATCAGATGCAGCACCATTCCGAACATTACGCCGTATAGGAGTGCAGCGGTAAGATACTGAGTAGTGTGGGCCATCAGGATAAATGAGGGGATAAAAATGAGGGCCGCTAATACAACCCAAATAAACAATACTCCTGGAAAGGAGTGAGTTACCCGCTTGTCCCGGGGGTGAGTAGTGCGTACACTGGCGGCATTGTAATACCAACACATAAGAGGTATGCATATGACACTGCTGAAGTGGGAAACCACCCATGCAACATTCCTTATCTGAAAGCCTTGCGGCTTTTTCATCTGGATATCCGGGAGAATGGTACCTATACAGGCACCTAGACAGATTACAAGGATTAGAACTGGATCAGAAGGGAACAGTACACCACAGAGTATGAGTGAACAAAGGATTACGAGCGCTACGTGGTGCCGGGTAATCATAGACTTTTATCCCTTGGTGTGATCTCTGTGCGGTTTATATTCAGTCCCTGACCCAACTCGGTTTTTTACTATTCAATTCTACCGTTCAGGCGCAGGCACTCGCCTTTAGGGGTTAATGCTGCATTCTTTTTCTTTGTAAGCCAGACCAGTCCTCCGTCGGAAAAACCGAATGATTTCATGGTGAGGAGGCCAATCTCTGCCGGGACACCCGATATGTCAGCACCCAGCGGAACGAGCAGGTACGTGCTGATCTTGCTTCTGCTGTTAATTGTGGCCAGGTTCAGTGTCTCGATGGAGGCTGCAGAAGGTTTCGAATCAAACGATACCGTGAGAATTGCGGTCTGTGGCTGGCCACGATAATACCTTGATGCCCGGTATACCTGGGACCCTGGTTTACTATTGGGAACGGACTCCAATTTCCACCCGTCATATGCTGGGAACCGTGCGAGAAAGTCTTTTCTGACAAATGCCTGCATGATATCTTGAGCAGAACCCATGGTTAATCACATTCTGTGGGTTATCAGACTATTTAAAGTTGTGTATTAATGGTTAATATTTGTATATAATAAATTATTAATAATTAACTTTTGAAGAACTACTAAATCCTAACCCCGGGTGGATGAGTATACTTGATTTTTTGGCTCTGTAGAAATGCTCTAATAACTTCTAACGATTTCGGGTTGTTCTGAAATTAAACTACGCTCCCGGGGCTCCGCCCCGCTGCTTTGGTGACCCCGGTTGGGATAGAGAATATCCCCCAATACTCTGAATTAATGAGCCTTCGGAAAAACCTGCCCTAAGAATATCTTAATGGGGGTGGGGCAGGGAGGGGGTGAAACCCCCTCCTGTC
>CAIKOD010000080.1 GCA_903828975.1 uncultured Methanomicrobiales archaeon
GATTGAATGAATTGATGTCAGTGAGGTGGCCATAGCCACTAACGATTGAATTATCGTCTTTTGTTTTAATTTCCCTTGAATTGGGATCGAAATATTCTGATTTAACGTGTTGACAACAAGAGCGGAATATTCATGAGCTTTTAAATGTCTTTCTTCATTGCGGGCTTGTTTTCCAGTATAGGGCATATTGGCAAGCCTGCAAAGTATATGGATCTTTCTATAAACTCACAAAATTCTGGTTTTCTGGATTGTCATGAAATTAGCGAAGTACTGATCTTTAGGTTTAGGTTATTCCAAAATGTAATCACGCTCCCGGGGCTCCGCCCCGCCGCTTTGGCGACCCCGATTGGGATAGGGAATGATCGCTAAATGACTGAAAATTTTCAGGTACCCTTCAGTTGAACCCTGCCCCAGTGTATCTTAATGGGGGTGGGACAGGGAGGGGGTGAAACCCCCTCCTGTCTGAGCAGTTCTGTTATTTTTTTATTCCGCGTAGGATTTCTAAAGAGCCAAATATCATTTTTTCACTCCCACTGCGTTGTTGGATCCAAAATTTAATATGAAAATCCCCCCCCGGCATTTTCATTTTGCATGATTGTGGCCTTCTGGTATCATGTCTGTTTTCATGACTAAATGCATAGTATTGTGCCTGGAGGCCCTGGGTCCCTTGTTATCATAACCCGGTGACCAGGGTAAAAAAAGAGGGGCCGGGGGGATCGGTTGCGAACGGCCCCTGATTACCGGTTTGTTTACTCCGTTTTAAAATCAGAGGGCAGATTGTATCCGTTGAATGGCTTCCTCAAGAGTTTTGCGGGGTGCTGCATAGCTCAAACGGGCGTAGTCCGGGGCATTCTTTCCGAATGAACTACCGGGGACGATCACCACTCCCTTTGAAAGAACCCGGGAAATAAGGGCCTGGTCCATCGGGACGAAAGCATAAAATGCCCCTTCAGGAATGGGGAAATTGATGCCCATGGATTTGAACCCGTGGTATACAAGGTCCCGCCGTGCTTCGTACTCCTTGTGCATGGCGGCCACTGCTGACTGGTCACCAGTATAGGCAGCAAGCGATGCATATTGTGAGATTGACGTTGCACATGCCTGGCAGTACTGGTGGACCTTCACGCAGGGGGTAATATATTCATCGGGCGCCGCAAGGAAGCCCAGGCGCCACCCTGTCATCGCATAGGTCTTACTTACCGCGTTAACGGTTATTACATCATCACCAAAGGCTGCCGCGCTGATGTGTTCCTTTCCGTAAATAAAGTGCTCGTACACCTCATCTGATACAATCGTTACGCCTGCGTCCATGGCATATTCAACGATATCCCTGATCGTTTCCTTATTTTCAACCGCACCTGTCGGATTTGCAGGAGAATTAAGTACGAATAACCGTGCCCCATCCATTACTTCTTTTGCCTTCTCCACGTCAAGGTGGAGTGCACTGTCAAGGGGGACACCTTCCGGACGTCCGCCTGCGATTGATGCGAGTGCAGCGTACGAAACGAACCCGGGGTCTGCAAAAAGGACCCGATCACCCGTCTCAACAAGGGCCTGCATAATCAGGTGCAGCGCCTCGCTTGCACCGGCAGTGACAATTACCTGATCCGGGGTATAGGAGAGGCGGTTTTCTCTTCTGAATTTTTCACAGATTGCCTCCCTCAATTCGATAATACCGGTATTGTTGGTATAACCGGTTTTACCGTCACGAATTGCCTGTATTGCAGCCTCCTTGATGTGGTCCGGGGTATCGAAGTCCGGCTGCCCGAGCCCGAGATTGATAGAACCGGGCCCGGCCGATTCAAATAATTTTCTGATACCCGAGACCTCGATATCTTTTACACGTCCTGCGATTTTCATCCTGGTCCTCCGTTTTCAAATCTACTCAATATTTGTATGGCGGTTTTTAAGTTCCGTTTCATCCGTTTGTGTGATCTCCATCAGGCGGGAGATGACGGCATCGGCAAATATCATGGATGCTGTCTCAAAAAGGGTTCCAAGAGGCGCGAAGGATTTATGGTCCCCCATCATCTGCCGGATCTCGAACTCCTCCGCGTCATCCTTCACCATGTCCCGCTGGTGCTCGATGATTACCATGCAGTCTGCAATTCTTCCGATTTTAGAATCCGGATTAGACGTGATAAGCGAAATTCGTCCTCCGATATCCTTCGCAGTTTCTGCGATATCTGCAATGGTTTTCGTCTTTCCTGAACCCGAAAAGACGACGAGCAGGTCTCCGGGTTTCATTGCAGGGGTAATCGTCTCACCTACCACGTAAGAATGGAGACCAAGGTGCATAAGTCTCATTGCGAAGGCTTTTGCAACCAGCCCGCTCCTTCCTGCACCCATAATAAAAATCCGGTCGGCTTTCAGTATTTCTTTTAAAAAATTCTCAATCTCTTCTTCAGAGAGTGAACTGGCGATAGACCTGATCCGTTCCACCATCAGGTGCATCATTTCCTGTACTCGATGATCAGGCATGAGAAGTCCCATAAAAAGATCCCACTACAAAACAGATGAGCATTTCGTAATATCCGTAATATCCCTGAAGGGTCTGTGTCCTGATGCCTGTCTCAAACAATTTTGCCGGGTTTGAAATGAGCCTTCAGGGATTTCATACCTATTTATTACCTGGATGGTCATAGGATGCTCTGTCGTTCATTGAAACCTGTTGGTTACTTTAAACAACATTCCGGATGTGAGAAGGCATGGAGAGTAAGAAATAAACCGTAAATTCTGCAGAAATTCCCTTGCACGTTACACTCATTTAGAATTATTACGAAATTTGCCGTCACTCCCCGGGTTCTGCCCCGCTGCTGAGGTTCCCCTGTTTGGAGAGAGACCAGGAGGTCCTGGAACATCTGGAATAGTTAAATCAATTGAAACCCTGTATAAGAGTATCTTAATAGATGAGGGACAGGGAGGGGGTAATACCCTCTCCTGTATGAAGCAGTTAACTTTTTTTTTATTATATGGGATATTCCCTGTTCATTTCGGATCAGGGGCAATCCGGCTCCCTGTTGCATAGTACTTCTCAATTGTGCCATAGGGTACAAGTTTTCCCTCCAGGAGAACGGATACCGGTCCATGACCCCCGCAAATCAGGCAGGGCCTCCCCTCTTTCCCGAGTTGCAGGTTGTTCTGCGTGACTATTTCAAAAAGTGACTTCCTTTCACGCTTTGCAATATCACTGTCCACATTTACTGAGGTCACAAGGAACGCTGCAAGCGAGCTGTATGCTGCCCGGGCACTCGTGAGATGCTCGAAATTAATCACGGTGTCAGCAGTAAAAATCAGGCCGGCTTCTTCACTGAACAGGTATATTTGTCCGTACTGGTGGCCTCCAAGTCCTTCGAGTACCTGGAACTGAAGGTTACCTATTGTAATCCGGTCAATTAGCGGGAATAAACCAACCTTCTTCCCCTGTCCTTCTCCAAAAAGAAGTACGTTTTCGGGAGGATTGAACTTGGAGAACAATCCTATCAGCCTCGTATACACCTCCTCAAGTATGGACTCCTCGCTCCGCGACCCATAGGCCCTGTTTGCCTCCCCGATTATTTTTTGTGTTCCCTTGTGCATCAGGACCGGGACATGGTAAAACCCTGTCGCACCACAGTGGTCAGCGTCTGCATGGGTGACAATGATGTGTGAGAGTTTTCCAGGCAGGAGAAGATTGCAGGCACAGAGCATATCCTGGACATCCGGATAATAGATACCATACCCGGTATCTACGATCACCTGCTCTTCAGGTGATGAAAAGAGGTAGATGCTTCCCCCGCAGGGAGGCTGGAAACAAAAAAGGTCAAGGTCCCTGTTCACAATAATGTGCTGGACATCGGCGTAAAAATGTTCCCCGGATGTTGTTTTCAAGCTTTTTCCGGTGGTGAGTATACTTTCGAACACCTCTTTTGGGGACTCCCCGAGACTCATAAGCTCCTGGACGATGTGGTTAATATCTCCAAGCAGGGGGAGGAGGAAATCATCTGGGGAATCCCCGATAAGGTCGCGGATGGACTGGGCGAAACGGAGGTAAAAAACCGTGTCATCCAGGTGCGCACCAGAATTATCATACTCAATCACCTCAATACGGTATTTTGACCTGAGCGCATCAAGAAGCCTGTCAGCAGCCTCATTTTCTTCCAGGTTCAGGCTGATGGTGAGCCGCTCCGGATGTCGGCCCTTGTCATCAAAATCGATATAGGCAATATTTGCATGGCATGAAGTGGTGTAATTCAGAAATTCGAACAGGGCACCCGGGCAGTGAGGGAGGTAGACGAACATCTTCAGGAAGCTTAACGGTTTTAACGAGGTCTGCAGATAACCCAGCTCGTCAAGGTCCTTTATAATTTTCCGGTAGTCCTCTACACCCGCGGTCATTTCAAAAAAAACTATAAAAGGGTCTATTCTGCGGTCAAACTGAATCCGATTGATATTACCCTCATATTGTTTCACAATTTCTGCTGCTTTGTGGAGTGAACCCGGCTTATCTGGTACACGGGCAATGAATGAATAACGACTAGGGGAATTACCTTCTGACATTGGAATACAAATTAGACCCCCATTTCGATATACATTCTGGTCAGCAGAAGGACCGCTTCTCCCTTGATGGAAAGCGAACTCCTTTTCCTTACAACCAATCTGCGGAAATAATTATATATCTTCGTAATATAGTGGATTAGTAATACCCGCCACGATAAGGTAAGGCTGGAAAAGAGGGGGACACTGGTTGAACCAATTAAAAATTGTTATTGTTGAAGATGATCCCATCCTCTGTGATCTGTTAAAAATCCGGCTCGCAAAACTGGGATATTCCGTCATGGGGATGTATGCAACCGGTGAGGATGCAATACGGGCAATTTCAGAACACACACCGGATCTTGTCATTATGGACGTCACCCTCGTTGGTAAGATGGATGGGATCGAAACTGCACAACAGATCCAGAAACATTGTCCTATCCCGGTTGTATACCTGACGGGAAGCACGGATCAGCAAACCTTTGAGCGGGCGAAAATTACTGAAGACAGTGAGTACGTCATCAAACCATTCAGTGACAGTGATCTCCATATTGCCATCGAAATGGCCTATCAAAAGTTTGGTTTGCATAATAAGACGAAAAAAAAGCAAAAATTCCTTGAAAATATTATTAAATTTGCGGGAATTGGCATTATCACCACTGACAGTGAGGGGACTATCATTATAGCAAACCCTGAAGCCGAATTATTGACAGGGTTTCATTTCTATTCTTCAAAGAAAACTCAATTCGGTGAAATGGTGAATATAACTGATGAAAAAGGCCATAAGATTGATAGTCCGGTGGATATTATCAGGGCTGACCTCATAGTTCGTGACCTCCCGGAATTTGCGGTCCTGGTTGCAAAAGACGGGACAAGAATTTTTGTCCGGGGGACGGTCTCTCCCCTGATAGTGGGAGACCGCCAGTTTAAAGGAATTATTTTTACCTTTGCCCCCGTGACCCGGCAAAACATCCTGCGTTTTTCAACGACAGAATAGTACCCTAAATTTGGCATAGCCCTGTTGACCCCCTCTCAAATCTGGGTTGCGGAATTAGTAGGGTTTCCAATATTTCATCACGCTCCCGGGGCCCCGCCCCGACGCTGTGGCGACCCCGGTTGGGATAAGGAATGATCTTCAAACCTCTGTAATTTCCTTGAATGTCCCAATTGAACCCTGTCAATGAATATCTTATCGGGGGTGGGACAGGGACGTGGTGAAACCCCCTCCTGGTCTTACGTATCCCCTCTTCTTTTTAAATATCCAGGGTTTCCCATGAAAATGCCTGAACGGCCCCCAATATAAGGAGATTTTGAACGAGCCATTTTCATGGTTCGGGTGTGAACTTCCCGTTCATATGTGTTTCAACAAAATCCCTTATACGAACAATAATGGGAAAAAACCATTGACCGGAAGGCCCGGTCACGCCTCGTTTGCGAGTTCTTCATACTCCATGAGGAGCGACCCGAAAATTATCTTCTCCAGAACCTGTGCGACATATTTTATATGCTGTGACCGCTCGAGGTCCTCATACCGGTGAATATCCGAATAGATCTGGAGCCTGATCAGAGCGAAGCGGAACCTGTCAAGAGTTTCCTCGTCAAATGTCATCGCAGTCCTGTAAATCGGTTCGATCATATCGGGGACCATCCGGATGTCGTTGAGGCAGGTAACCAAATCATCATAGATATCGATGGGTTTCTCCCTGCCACAAAGGACCCTCATATAATCCATTTATCGCTCAACCACCGTTACCAGTGCTTCCATGAGTTTATCAACGCTCTTCCAGGTGACGGTTTTATCATGATTAATAAGGTAGGGACGACCTTCATCGCCTGCTTTTCGCATTTCGGGATCGATCGGGATGCTCCCCAGGAACGGGACGTCAAATTCATCGGCAATCTTTTTCCCACCCCCCTTCCCAAAGAGATCAATCTCTTCATGGCAATGCGGGCATATCATCCCGCTCATATTTTCTACAATCCCTATAACCGGCAGCCCTAACTTCTGGACAAACTTGATTGCCTTTTTCGAATCGAGCGTTGCCACGTCCTGTGGCGTGGTGACAATAATGGCCCCTTTCACATTTGGTGCGAGCTGGGCAATCGTGAGTGCCTCGTCACCGGTCCCGGGAGGGAGATCCACCACAAGGAAATCAAGCGGGCCCCAGTTGACTTCTTCAAGGAACTGGTGTATCACACTCATCTTCATCGGTCCCCGCCATATGATTGGTGTACTCACATCAGGGAGGAGAAATGCCATTGAAATGACTGCCAGGTTACCGGTGACATGGACCGGTTCGATCATTTCACCCAGTGCTGAAAGCTTGTGTTCCTCGATTCCAAGCATTTTAGGGATATTAGGTCCGTGGATATCGAGGTCAAGCAGGCCGACCTTATAACCATGGCTCGAAAGAGCAAAGGCCAGGTTAACAGAAACGGTTGATTTTCCGACCCCTCCTTTTCCTGAAAGGACAAGTAGTACATGTTTTACATCAATCTTCGCTTTCTGGTTACATTCGGGTCGCTGCCCTTTTTCTGCGGTATTACAGGTCTTACAATCTTTCGTACAGGGTGCTTCATGAGCGTTGGCTGCCTTTTTTCCCTCTTGTTTTGGCATTATTAGTCCTCACTGCATAGCAGATTTTGTCTCTTTCTATAAGGACACACGTCCATAAATAAATACGTATTGCCTCTTTAAACGGCATCTCGGGCAGGAATTATCTTCTGAAATTACTACTTCAGATGGATTGATGTATTTTTTGGACCCGGGAAAAAACTAAAAAGGTTCATGATGCTGTATCTGTTCCCCTGCCTGGGTGGTCCGGTCACCGGATTAAAAACCGCATAATGATTGGAGGGTAATAATGAACGGACTATCACTTCAGGAGCTCCCGTTGACGGTCAAGTTCCAGGTTGCAGAGCGTGTCTGCCTGCCTGATGTAATAGTTCTCCCGTGGTACGGACTGATAGGTAACCCGTTCAAACCTGTTAGCAAGCGCCGATACATCCCTGTGCAACTCTGCAAGATGAGATTTTTTAACTGCATATGCCCCTGATAACTGCCGCATGACCAGTTCACTGTCTGAATAGACATGTACTGCCCCACCCGTGACAGGTGCAAGCCATCGCAGGCCATGTATGACTGCCATATATTCTGCCACGTTGTTCGTGCTGATCCCGAGAAATCCATGTTCTTCGTGGATAACTGTCTCCTCTTTAACAATCAGGAACGCATAAGAGGCGGGCCCGGGGTTTCCTCGGGAGGCCCCGTCGGTATAGCAGAAAAATTCAGGCCCCGGGGTGTCGCTGGAATATACCATTTTGAAATCAGATTACTGGAGTACACTTCATCATAGCGGAATAATCTTGCTAATCATCTCCAGATCGCCATGTATGAATCGGGTACCTGCAGTACTGTTATAATTGATACCAGGTATACTGCGAAATACGTGATATCCTTACCGTTCTCAACTGTTCAGGTTATATTTTTTGTTTTCCACGGTGAATGGCATAGTTGTGCAAACCCGGGATGATAAATAGCGGTACTGATAAATTTGGAATGATTACGATGGTCGGACATCTCCATGTATCGCTCGATTTTCTCGAGTTCCCACCTACATGCACCTGTGACGGGGGCGACGAGTCCCCCCGTATACAACTGCACGGGCTTGACTCCGCATCAGTGGCGGTCTGGGTGGTAAACCCGTATATTCGCTCGTGTTGTTCATTTACTCCCTGGCTGGTCTGGAATGTTCAGGCAATGGCGATTATTCCTGGAAATATTCCAAAAATTCCACGGGTAACCTCACCAATCGCGTGTTACCAGGGAACAAATGACCATGGAATAACCGGTTATACCGGTCCTTGTCCGCCCTCTGGTGAGTCACACCGTTACCAGATCAGGGTATATGGACTTGACACAATGCTTGAAATTCCCCCGGGAAGTACGGGCCGGGAGCTGGTGGCTGCAATGAGGGGGCATGTACTCCAGTATGGCGAAACAATTGCAATGTGTACCAGGTAGGCCGGATAGGACTCAATCGTGAAACTATCTTCCGGCAATCATGCGGGACGACAGGTAAACGGTATCTGAGGATACCCATTGTGGTACAATCCAGATTAGTTTATTAATCAGGAGACGTTTTTCTCATTATGAAAGAACTCAAAGTAATTGTATCCGTAACACACGCTGCCCACTGCATATACCTGTGATGGAGAGGATAAATCGCCACCTCTTGAAATCCATGGGATTGATAATTCGCTGTCAAAATCACTTGCCCTGATTATGAACGACCCTGATGCACCGGGCGGAAAAGGATTTGTTCACTGGATAATGTGGAATATGGAACTCGTTTCTGTTCTTCCTGAAGATATCCCGAAAGAAACTGCCATAACGTTTCCAATCGGCGCGCTCTAGGGCATGAACCATTTTGGAAGGATCGGGTACTCGGGACCATGCCCTCCGCCGGGACAGACACACCGCTATGATTTCAAAGTATATGGGCTTGACACAATTCTTAACCTGGCCTCCGGTTCCGGGAAAGACGATCTAATCAAGGCATTAGCCGGGCATGTGGTCCAATATGGGGAGGCCTCAGTACAATACGGTCGTTAGCGTTTTTTCCCGCATTATCAGTTCTCCGCTGCTGAATTCAGGGGATTTTCAACCCAATATAAACAGGCCCTAGCCACTATTGGATTGGATCACCATGATGGGAACGTATCTATCCGAGGATATACAACCCGGGACTCTGGCTGGTACCTTGTCCCTGATGGTCCATCTGGTTAATGGTGAAAGTTAATACAACGGGTCCGGATGTATCTGTACCATTACTTCGTTCTGATATCCCCCAGTTCCAACCTGAGACCTCTCACCCTGCTTGATGTGACCTTCAGTCCCCGGTGACAGGATGCATCATCTTATACTAATAACAGCCAAAATTATCGTATGGAGAAGCGGGACGTGATAATGGTGGTCCTCGGTCTCGTGATCGTGCTGGTCATAGCGTTTGTCGTGAAACCCATGATAACCGGTAAACCGGTGGACATGAGTATACCTGTGGCGATACCCGGCATTGCCACGCCAACTCCTACCCCCACCCCTGTCGGGACGACGGACGATTCTTATGAACGTTACAAGGCATCACAAAATATGCCACAGGTGACAGCGGCGCCTACATCAGCGCCAACCCCGAAGCCCTCGTGGGGTGGCCAGTCACAAGGTCTCGGGTTTGTTGATCCCGCTCGGTATGGCCAGACTCCTGCTCCGACCCCGATAGCCCATACGGGGGTCGCCTCACAGACGAGCGGGTTTGAATCAAATCCGATGGTCATCTACGCCACTATCGAGGGAAAAGACCCAGGATCAACCCAGCCGATCGCTATGCCCTTCCCGTACTGGGAAATCCGCTACACGGTTAACCCCTACGAGACAACATTTACAGGAACTACGGGAAATAAGGCAGCAGGTGTAGCCGATTCGTTTGGTACCGAGGTATTTCCCTCGTTTTCTATCCAGGTAATCGATGCGGACCAGCCGAACCGGACTGTAAGGACCATTACACCCCCTGGAGGGCTGGATGCATCGCTATGGAAAGATTATGACCCAAGGCCCTGGGTTGAAAAATTCTACGAGGGTGTTGAAAACCATAATTATTACTTTGTTATAACGCCTCACATGGTCCATTCGTACCGCGTCGATGTGATGGTACCACAGCGATATATCGGGAAGTATTAGGGATTCCAGCAAAGTGTGGAATCCCGGCAATTTTCTCTAATTGGCGTTCTGTTGATAGATTGTGTGTAAAAAATATTAGATGAAATTACATAGACAGGAGAGGGGTTCATCCCCACCCTGTCCCACCCCAATACGATAGTCTTCTGGCAGGGCTCAATTGGGGCATTCAAGAAAATTTCAGTGATTTAGAGATCCTTCCCTATCCCAACCGGGGTTGCCAAAGCGGTGGGCGGGGCCCCGGGAGCGTGGGTAAATATGGGAATACCCTCATCCTCAAGATATATTTGAGAGCATGTCAACAGACCGGAATAACCTAATTTACAAGATAGATTGAGAAGGTTTCAACAAAGCCGAAAAAGGTTGTCTTCCAGATATTTTGAGCGGCGTTTTTCATAACAGCCGGTTTTTTCTAATAATTGTGATTAGTACCAGGAATTCCTGATTATTGAAAATCTAAAAAAACTTTTTCTCATCAACGATGAAAAACCAACCTCATAATATCATGTGGTTCACTCCAATGATCGGTATAACCATTTTTCCGCTATCGGAGTTCCATCGCTGATAAAAAAAATATGGCTGTTTAATGACCGATAACCTCCGGGTCACTCAATATCGAGTTTTCGTTTTCCCATGGATTCAATATACATAATCTCTTTTCCAACCTCGATTCCCGCAAGTTTATCGGCATCTGTCGGGATCTCGATCGTCTGAAAATCTTTCATGTCCATCATCTGGATAACATTTCCTGTGATAGTAATGACCTGCCCGCTCTTACGTTCGACAATAGGCACGTAGGCTCTGGCCGAAACCGGCTGTACAACAGAACGTTTTACCCCGTCGAAAATCCCAACGGCTTCTATTCTTGATTTTGCGGCCCCGTGTTTACCTGGCTTTGATATTGATATGCCAACTATCCTGCATGGCTCATCTTCGATTACCATGTAACGGCCTTCCTTTAATTTTCCAATTTCGGTCTGTTCCTTCATAGTCCAACTCCGTAAACGCAGTAGTAATTTATCTTTATGACATTACATAAATACAACGTAAGAATACACTGGTGCTGATATGGAATTCCTCAAATCCTGTGATCAGATGGCGGTAGCAGTAGAGGATGCAATACATGATCTGGTCGGTACCCGTGAGGGTGACAGGATGATCAGAATGGGTGCAGACGGGACACCGACCAAGCTGATTGACCAGGTCGCCGAGGACTGCATCGTAACCTACCTTTCAGAACATCCCCTCTGTCGTACTTTGATCAGCGAGGAGCTTGGGAAACGTGAATTTGAAGGTGAACAGGGTACCATATTCCTTGACCCGGTGGACGGGACCTATAATGCAGTGAATGGCATCCCCTTCTACGCCCTTTCAATTGCGTATGCCGAGGGGGGCATTGTTAATAAAGCATACGTGCGCGACCTTGCGAATGGGGAAACTTTCAGTGCAATTCGCGGAAAAGGTGCTCATATGGCAGGAAAAATCCTCCAGGTCTCGCAGACTGCGAACCTTGACGAGGCGGCAATGAGCATCTATGGTCGCAAATTTGACCCAAAGCGCGTGATGCAGCTTGGACAGAAGATCCGGCGTTGGCGCCTTCTCGGGGCATCTGCCCTTGAACTGAGTTATATCGGGGCGGGACGTATTGATGGTTTTATTGACCTTCGGGGGACGCTCCGGGTAACCGATGCAGCAGCGGGGATGCTCATCTGTACAGAAGCAGGAGGATCAGTATCCGATATGAACGGAAATGCGATTAATTTCCCGGACGAAGTGACCATCGGCCGGTGTATGGTCGCTACGAATGCAGTCCTGCACCATAAGGTGATCGAGTACCTGAGGTAACAGGTATGAAAATCATTCTCATCTCAAGGATTGATGACAGGGAAGCGCTGCTCTACACTGAGCAGGCAGGGCGTCTCCTTTCAGGCTGGGGCCATGATATAAGTTTTGATCAGACCACTGCCGATGCCATCGGGGTCAATGGGTGCTTACTGGAGGAATCAGATGCATCACTTGCCGTGGTAATTGGTGGAGACGGGACAATACTCCATTCTGTGCAGCGCATGGTGAACCAGAAGCCGATACTGGGGATTAACTGGGGGGAGGTAGGTTTCCTTGCAGACATAGAACCCGTGGAAGCAGAGAAGTTTCTACGGGACCTGGAGCCCGGTTTCCAAATCGAAAGGAGAATGCGTCTTAACCTGACTTGGAATGGCGAAATGCTTGGGAACGCCCTGAATGAAGCACTTATTATTACGAGCCGCCCCGCAAAGATGCTCAGGTTCGTTGTAGTGGTGGACGGCGTCCCTGCAGAAAAATTCCGGGCAGACGGGGTCCTTATCAGTACCCCGACTGGTTCGACTGCTTATGCGATGAGCGCGGGAGGCCCGATTGTCGACCCGAGGATCGAGGGTGTTGTTCTGGTGCCCCTTGCACCATATCTCCTCTCCTCCCGGCCCCATGTCATCAGCTCTTCCCGGTCACTTGAAATACGGCTTGAAAGTGCCAAACCGGCAAAGCTCGTGATTGACGGGCAAAATACGTTTGAATTTGATGCCGGAGGCACAATTTCAGTCCGGAAAGCAGCAGAACCTGCGCTGTTTGTTGATGCGAGAAAGAATTTTTTTGAAAAGGTTGACCGGAAATTACGGCGCCTGTAAATGGAAATTTTGTCTTTGTTGAAATACTGGCTCTGTTAACATGCTCTCAAATATATCTTGAGGGTTTGGGTATTCCGAAAATTTACTCACGCTCCCGGGGCTCATGGCCCGCCGCTGTGGTGACCCCGGTTGGGATAGGGAATGGCCTTTAAATCTCTGAAATTTTCAGGAATACCGCAGAACCCTGCCCAAAGGATATCTTGTCGGGGTGGGACAGGGAGGGGGTGAAACCCCCTCCTGTCTGAGCAGTTCTGTTAATTTTTTCATTATGTGTAGGATTTCTACAGAAACGGTATTCCAAAATTATGTCACGCTCCCGGGGCTCCGTCCTGCCGCTTTGGCGACCCCGGTTGGGATTGAGAATGACCTTTAAATCCCTAAAATTTTCAGGAATACCGCAGTTGAACCCTGCCCATAGGACCTCTTTTTTCCTTATGCCAAAAGTACCATGATCCGTCGCGTGAGACTTTTATGAACACGTTGCTCATGAAATTCACAGAGGTCCATAATCGGGGAAGCAATTGCCCTGATATCCCTGTGTGTTACAATTACCGCCCGTCTCCCTGGTTTCAGGATCCTCCTGATCTCTTCGAGTGACTGGGTGTACAACGATTCAAGGCCTTCCGCCATGATTGAAGAAGACTGGCCGTAGGGGAGGTCTGTCGCCACGGCGTCAACAGAGTTATCTTTTACCGGGAGGCTGCCTGCATCTGCGAGAAACAGCCCGGCACCGGAAATATTCCTCCGTGTCCCCCTTACCATGAAAACGTCCATATCGCCTCCTGTGGCGATTGCACCGACCATCCCTGCCTCGATGAGGACACCCCCTGTTCCACAGAACGGGTCAAGAAACCGTTCACCGCTCGCTACTAATGTGAGGTTTACGATAGACCGTGCAATTCGGGGCATCATCACACCCGGATGAAAAAATGCACGTTTTCCCGGGTTTCTTGCGTCAAATGAGCCCCTGTCGATAGTACAGAGTAGTTTCCCAAGGTAACAACGGTCCCCGGAACATATCGCCCTGAACTCATGTGCCGGGTGATCAAGGGATACCGTTCCTGCAATAGTATCTCCCATCAGCCGTTCAAGCGATGGTGCGGGCTCTGTGATCTCAGCCCCTTCGATTTTTTTTACTCTTGCCACGAATGGACCTGGGGATGATATCGCCAGTTCCTTTAAGAGTTGGAGGAAAGACCTGGTATCTGCCGGGCATTCACCAAGGTATTCCATAACGGAATGTGCCATTGCCAGCCTCTTCACAGGGGATACCCTGTTGCACAATGCTACAGCAACCTGCGGTCGTGAATCAATTACCTCTCCCACGCACGATAACTCTGAACAGGGTAGTGTCGGGTGTTCTCCGGAAAGGTGGAAGAGGAGTTTCATCGGTATAGAAGTCGTCCCCGGGAAAGAAATTGGTTGGGGTATAGGATCAGGTCAGAACCGGGTATGAAGTCAGACATTTCACAGCATGGTATGGGGTACAATAAAAAAACCTGGCCGTATTTCAGGTGCTGCTGTTGATGTGACTTTATCATTCGGCCCCTGCCATGGTGATGTACCGTTCGAAAAGAACTATCGCGGCTACCAGCCATTCTTAGTAATAGTTTGGGGATATTGCTGCTGATGTCCCGATCAAAAGGTACACATGTATCAGCAGAAAAAAGTACACAACACAGTGGTTGATCCGGGGCTTTGAACGATGCAACGACCTTATCAACAGAATAATGACCGGTTGGACGAGGTCGCGGGGCAATGCAGCAAACCCCCGTATGTCATCCTCCTCATGGACGATGAAGAGTGTATCCTCGATTCGTATGCAAAGCTGCTAGAAATAAAAGGGTTTATTGTAGTTACCGCGTGTAACGGAGAGCAGGCAATAGATGTGTATCACCAGGCGTTATCATCAGGACGAGCGGTAGATGTAGCGATTATTGACCTGACAATTCCTGATGGTATGGGTGGAAATGAGACGGTTGCCCGGATTAAGGAGATCGACCCGGATGTGCGGGCTATTGCAACAACCGGACATTTTCAGGACTGCCTGACAGATGAATGTAAAAAGAGCGGGTTCGTGGGGATTCTTCCAAAACCATACCTGTTAAAAGAATTACTTGAAGCAATAGACCGGGTAATCAGGACGGAGCGGAAGAACCCCGAATAACCCGGTATTGTATTACTTCTTACCCCTTAATCCTGAGAAAATCCCTTTCTTTGGATTCCCAGCCCTTTTACCCTCAGCCTCCAGGATCTTCTGGTAGAATTCACGTTGTTCGGGTGGGACAGATTTCGGGATGACAATTTTAAGCCTGACAAGGAGGTCGCCGGGTTTTCCCCTTCTTTTTACGCCTTCGCCCGGGATTTTCAGGGCGGTATTATGCTGCACCCCTGCGGGTATCGAGAGATCTACGTGCTTATTATCGATGGTCTCAATCGTTTCAGAAGAACCAAGAACAGCCTGGGCAGGAGTTATCTCGAGGGTTGTTTCGAGTGTATCTCCTGTACGGACGAAACGGCTATGCGCCCGGACATGAACCTCGATAAAGAGGTCACCGCTGGGTGCCCCTGTGTCGCCCGCCTCCCCATACCCTTCCATCCGGAGTCGCATACCGGTATCGATACCTGCCGGGAAATGGACTGATAATGTCCTTTTCACCCTGTTATGCCCGCTCCCTTTGCATTCAGGGCATTTCTTTTCCGGTACTCTCCCACGGCCCATACATTCGTTACAGGTGGTCATCCGGACAAACTGGCCGAACACGGTCTGGCTCATCTGCTGGAGCTGGCCTGACCCGTTGCATCTCTTACAGGTGTGGAGCTTTTTTGTCTCGCTTCCGGTACCATTGCATGCAGAGCAGGGCTCGTTGTGCATGAGCTGTACCTCTTTATCGGTGCCGGCAACTGCCTCTTCCAGGGAGATCTGCATCCGCATCAGGACATCGTTACCTGACTGCGGGCCTCTCGGCCCTCTCGACCCGCCGTACGACCCGCCGAAGAAATCAAAGATATCGCCGAAGCCCGAGAAGTCTGCTGAGAAACCGCCGGCATGGGGTCCACCTGCCCCGGAATACTGGCCTTTTGAGGCATTGGTGAAATTGGTGTGACCGAGATTATCGTACTGGGACTTCTTCTGGGAATCGGAGAGGACACTATATGCCTCGTTTATCTCTTTGAATTTCTCTTCTGCGCCGGGTTCCTTGCACACATCGGGGTGATATTTTCGTGCAAGGTTGCGGTAGGCTTTTTTGATCTCTTTGTCATCGGCAGTCCTTGATATCCCAAGGACCTCGTAGTAGTCGCCGGCACCCATCTGCGCTCACTCTTCTTTCATCTTATAATCTGCATCAACAACATTATCCTCTGATTTCTTTTCTTCACTACCGGCACCCTGGCTTCCTGCTGCAGATGCCGTTTCCTGCTGTTCCTGCTGGATCTTCTGGTAAATCTTTGCCGTGACTGCATATACAGCTTCGGTGAGAGTGTCCATTTTACTCTTTAATTCATCTGTTGAATCAGACTCGAGTGCCTTCCGGAGCGCTGCCACGCCTTCCTCAACCTTGACTTTATCTTCCGGTTCAATCTTGTCCGCACTGTCCTTTAACATTTTTTCTGCGGTAAAGATCGCGGTATCGGCGCTGTTGCGGACTTCAATTTCCTCTTTCTTCTTTTTGTCCTCTTCCTCGAACTTTTTCGAATCATTGACGTACCGCTTTATCTCATCTTCTGAAAGTTTCTTGTCACCCTTGATGGTAATGGCCTGCTGGTTTCCGGTACCAAGGTCTTTTGCCGATACATGGATGATCCCATTGGCATCGATATCGAAGGTGACTTCAATCTGTGGCAGCCCGCGCTGTGTCGGCGGTATACCGGTAAGCTGGAACCGCCCAAGGGGGAGGTTATCCTTGGCAAGTGCCCGCTCACCCTGCACGACATGGATCTCGACACTGGTCTGACCATCGGCAGCGGTTGAAAAGATCTGGCTTTTCCTTGTGGGGATTGTCGTGTTCCTCTCGATAAGCTTTGTCGCAATACCCCCCAGGGTCTCAATACCGAGGGTGAGCGGGGTGACATCCAGGAGGACGATATCCTTTGTTTCACCGGTGAGTACCGCTCCCTGGATTGCAGCCCCAAGGGCGACGCACTCGTCAGGGTTAATTCCTTTATCCGGCTCCTTTTCGAGGATTTTCCGCACAGTCTCAACTACAAGCGGTACCCGTGTTGAGCCGCCTACCAGCAGCACGTGATCGATTTTGTCCGGTGTAAGGTTCGCATCAGAGAGGGCCTGTTTTACCGGTCCCACTGTTGATTCCACCAGGTCACCAATCAGTTGTTCGAGTTTTGACCGGGTCAGGTCAATATCAAGGAACTTGGGGCCGTTCGCCCCGGTCGTGATGTAGGGTAGGTTGATGTTTGTTTTTTGTTTCTGTGAAAGTTCAATTTTGGCATTTTCAGCCGCGTCACGGAGCCGCTGCGTGGCAATCGGGTCTTTTAGCAGGTCGACCCCCTCTTTCTTTTTGAACTCGTCAGCGAGGTAGTTCATGACCCGCATATCAAAGTCGTCACCACCAAGGTGGTTATTACCAGCCGTTGATTTTACTTCGAATACTCCGTCACCGAGAGCCAGGATGGACACATCAAAGGTCCCGCCGCCAAGATCGTACACCAGGACTGTTGTGTCCTGTTCCTTGTCTATCCCATAGGCAAGTGCGCTGGCAGTCGGTTCATTGATTATCCTCATTACCTCGAGCCCGGCAATTCTCCCTGCATCCTTCGTTGCCTGCCGCTGGGCATCGTTGAAGTAAGCCGGAACGGTAATCACGGCTTTTGTGATCTTCTCACCGAGGTATGCTTCTGCGTCGACTTTTAGTTTCTGCAGGATCATTGCAGAAATTTCCTGTGGTGAATACGACTTTTCGTCGATGGTAATCCGATCTCCGGACCCCATTTTTCTTTTAATCGACTGGATAGTCCGTTGTGGATTTGTTACAGCCTGCCTTTTTGCGAGGCTCCCCACAATCCGTTCACCGTCCTTGGTGAACGCAACAACTGATGATGTAGTCCTTGCTCCTTCTGCGTTCGGAATGACGACCGGTTTTCCAGCCTCGATGATTGCCATGCAGGAAAACGTGGTCCCGAGGTCAATACCTAAAATTTTCTCATGTGCCATGATTATTACTCCTTACCTTTTGAAACTGCAACTTTAGCGTATCTGACAATTTTGTCATGCATCCGGTACCCTTTACAAAATTCTTCGATTACCATGCCTTCCTCCTGTTCAGAGGGAATGCAGACAACCGCCTCATGAACGGCCGGGTTGAATTTCTCCCCGACTGATACGACGGGGGTAATCCCGTGTTGTTCAAGGAGGGTCCGGAACAGCTTACTGATCTGTTCAAGGCCTTCGTGGGTCTTGGAATTCTCTGATGTAATTGCACGGTCAAAGTTATCGATCACCTCGATCAATTCAACAGCAAATTTTTCTATCGCATACCTGATGTGAGTATCAAGGTCGCGCTCAGTCCGTTTCCTGTAATTATCGAAATCGGCCGCGAGACGGAGATACTTTTCCTTCAGTTCCTTCAGTTCTTCCCGGAGCGTGTCGGTTCCGGAATCAGCACAGATCTGATCCGGTCCCTCAACCTGTTCCGGGATAACAGTACCTGGATCTGTCGCTGGATCTCCCGTTTCCTCATCAATATGCGCTTTTCCTCTCTCCCCATTCATGCGTGCCATATAACGGTCTATTATCTATTGCATTGTAGTTCTATATATAGTTAACCCAAAAGACAAACGAATAATTATGCTTGTTTTTAAATTTCAATCATTTAAATGCTTTAGATTCAGCAAAGCTGAAAACAGGTGGAAAACAACCGCGCAGATCTGATCCAACCCGGAATGATCCATTAAAGAGAACAAAAAAACCCTCTCACCGGACAAATCCTGGAAAAATAAATCCCCGTTTATCCTTCCTGCTTAACGGGGAGCATACCCTGTTGATGGTGACGGCCCCATTGTCCAATACTGTCATAACAGCTGACGTGCCTATACTGTGTCTATGAAATGGGCATTGCTCTCTGTGTGGGATAAAAGCGGGATTATCGAACTTGCAGGCGTACTTCATGAACATGAGGTGGGAATCATGAGTTCAGGAGGGACCGGGAAGACGCTTTCCGAAGCCGGCATTCCATTCATAGAAGTTTCATACTACACAGGTTTCCCCGAAATGATGGACGGACGGGTTAAAACACTCCACCCGCGTGTCCATGGCGGTCTTCTCGGACGACGGGGGATTGATGATCTGGTAATGCAGGCCCATGGGATCCACCCGATTGACATCCTCGTGGTGAACCTGTACCCGTTTGAAGAGATGTCAGGGAAGGACCTTCCCCTTGAAGAGTTGATCGAATACATCGATGTCGGAGGCCCCGCGATGATCCGGGCAGCTGCAAAGAATTACCGGGACTTAGCGGTTGTTGTCGACCCCGGCGATTACCCGCTGGTGAAAAAGGCTGTCCTTTCCGGGGCATTCACGGGTACGGAGCGGATCATGCTCGCAAAAAAGGCCTTTTCACGCACTGCTGCGTATGACGCATCGATAAGCAATTATCTCCACGCCGAAGGAAAAGAATTCCCTGATGTTTATACCGTCCAGTTCCGGAACGGTCGTCCGCTCAGGTATGGGGAGAACCCTCACCAGGAGGCTGCTATCTATGGGTGCACAGGTATTGCCTCAGCGGAACCATTCCAGGGAAAGCAGATGTCCTATAATAATTACCTGGACCTGAATGCGGCATCAGGTCTCCTTCATGAATTTGATGAGCCCTGTGCGGTAATCATGAAGCATAACAATCCCTGCGGGGTAGCCGTCGCCCGCACGGTGGCCGAGGCATACAGGAAAGCACGGGATACAGACCCGATATCTGCCTACGGATCGGTCGTTGCATTGAACCGCCCGGTTGATGAATCCCTTGCAAAAGAATTCTGCGATACGTTTATCGAGGTCCTTTGTGCACTGGCATTTACACAGGGTGCACTGGACTTGTTGAAAACAAAGGAGAATATGAGGGTCCTCCATCTGCCTGACCCCGTCGTCCAGGACGAAATCCGGACTATTTCAGGTGGTGTGCTGGTCCAGCGTACACCGCCGTACCAGGAGCACTGGGAGACGGTATCAGACAGGGACCCCTCTGCGGATGAGATGTCTGCCTTGAATTTTGCCTGGAAGGTTGTCAAGCATACCCGGAGTAATGCAATCATATTTGCAGGCCGGGGAAAGACTATCGGTATCGGTGCAGGCCAGATGAGCAGGGTCGATGCGGCAAAGATTGCAATCGATAAAGCCCTTTCCCCTCTTAAGGACTCCGCAGTTGCATCCGATGCGTTTCTCCCGTTCCCTGATACCCTCGAAGTGGCAGTAAAGGCAGGTGCTACTGCGCTCGTGCAGCCCGGTGGATCGATCCGGGACAAAGAAGTTATTGATGCGGCAAATCACCACAATATTGCGATGATATTCACCGGGGTCCGGTATTTCCGGCATTGAACCGGTACATTCCGCTCCCTTTTTCTGGGATATCTATATATAATCGTTTAATCCAGATTTCAATCGTATAAGGTGATTTCAATGGAGTTTGGAAAAACTATCGGAGATTCTTTTGAGTATGCAAAAGAAGGTCTCGTTGGAAAATGGGCGAAGTGGATACTTCTGATTATCAGTTGCATTATATTTCCCCTGATCATTGGGTATATGATGCGGATATACCGGGGATTGGAACCGTCCCCGGAACTCAACGAATGGGGAAGCATGTTTATAGACGGGATCAAGCTCCTCATCGTTGGAATAATCTACGCTATTCCGATTCTTATCGTTGAATTTGCGGTAATTGGAAGTGCCGGTTATGCATTCCTTGCTACGCTGTCGAACCCGATGGCAGATCCCAATGCAGTAATGGGACTTATTGGGTCAGTCCTTTTCGGAGTGATCATTCTGATTCTCGTTGCCATTATTATCGAGATGATCGCGATTATAGGGATGGTTCGTTTTGCACGTACCAACAGTTTTGGTCAGGCGTTTAATTTCGGGGCTATTTTTGCAACGATTGGCAGGATCGGCGTCGCCAGCTATATACTCGCACTGATCGTCCTCGCAATTATTGTGGGAATTATTGAAGTAATCTGCTGGTTAATCCCGTATATCGGGTTCCTTATCTTATTCATACTCCTGCCGTTTATCGTAATTTTCTCGGCAAGGTATGTGACCCTGCTGTACGAGAGTGCTGGTGAAGAGGTATCACCACCCGCATAATTTTTTTTGGTGATTACTCATTATAAGCCACGCGATTATATCCAACTAATACTTGGACGAGATCATCAAAAAGATCTCGGTCACGATGGTTATACCGGTACTCTAATTCTTTGAGATAGAGAGGGAATTTATCAGCATCAACACCGTGATATTTTAATAAACGCTCCTTTGCAAAGGACCAGAATCCCTCAA
>CAIKOD010000081.1 GCA_903828975.1 uncultured Methanomicrobiales archaeon
AGCCGAAGGTCTTGAATCCCATCGACTCGAGTGCCACGTTGCCGGCAAGAATCATGAGGTCGGCCCATGAGATCTTCCGGCCATACTTCTGCTTGATCGGCCAAAGCAGCCGACGCGCCTTGTCGAGGTTCGCGTTGTCGGGCCAACTGTTGAGGGGCGCGAAGCGCTGCTGCCCGGCACCGGCGCCGCCGCGACCGTCACCCGTGCGGTACGTGCCGGCGCTGTGCCATGCCATGCGAATGAACAAGGGCCCGTAGTGGCCGAAGTCCGCCGGCCACCAGTCCTGCGAACCGGTCATCAGCGCCTGCAGATCCTTCTTCACGGCCGCCAGGTCAAGGCTCCTGAACTCTTCGGCATAGTTGAAATCCTTACCCATGGGGTTGGACAAGGGCGAGTGCTGGTGCAGGATTTTAAGGTTCAGCTGATTGGGCCACCAGTCCCGGTTCGATGCGCCTCTGATAAGAGGATGTTTATCTGCTCCGCCCGTTTCCGGATACTTGCTTTCGTCATTCATAACGTCATCTCCTGTTTTTCGATCAGGTGGACATCCTGAATAAGGACCGGGCCATGCTCACCGGCGGTCAGGGAGTACTGGTTGTCAGGAACCGGGACTCCCTGGTCTGTCGTGAGGTTTTCTTTGGCCATGATCTATCAAAGTTAGAATAGCCATTACCGTATTTAATAAGGCTGGTTCAGGGCATGAGAGATATTTTATTGGGCCAATCTCCATTGGCCAATCCCCCCAACCGGATGTACCCCTTGTTTGAAAATATTACTAGGGAGGAGATTATTCAGTGACCGATTTACCCAGGAGATATCCCTTCTGGTAGGCTGCTTCAAGCAGGTCCGGGTGTGTCGCAACGTCGCGAATTGTATCCATATCATTGATCAACAGTTCATCGGAATACTGGCAGTCGATAATATCAAAAAATGCCCTGATGGTCAGTTTAACACCTACGAAAACCTCGGGTATTTTCATGCCCGAGATACAGATGAAAAGTGCCTTACGCTCCTTTCTTCGCTCCTTTGAGATAAAAGGCTCTTTTCGCATATATTTGGCCATGAAAAAGACCTGGAACCGGTCAATCATCGATTTTAGTTTGCCGGGAATCCCCATAGTCATGACCGGGGTAGCAATGATAAGGTAATCCATCTCTTTGAACTTCGGATAGAGTTTCTGCATATCGTCGTCCATGATGCAGGTGTCATGGTCTCTGCAGAAAAACATCTCCATACATGACTCGAAATCAAGGTTGGCGACTTCAATTTTTTCCACCGTACAACCGGCATCCTCTGCTCCCTTGAGTGCACGGTCAAGCAGTTTTGCCGTGTTGCCTTCGGAAAGGGGACTCCCGAGGATACCTATCACCTTTTTTCCCATAGGACAGTAAACGTGAAAAACTCTCATATAGTTTTGTATAAGCACCTGCAATTTTCCTTATGGGAGTGATGTAACGATCATGCCTTCAGATATCTGAGGGATTGTTGATTTCGCACCAGTCCTCATTTCTATATAACTTATTGAACGGCCCGAATGTACAGGTCCTCTAAATCAACTGCATCGCTGTGATCCCTGTATTTGAGTCTGAATTCGGCATGAAAAGTGGTATCATAATTTCTGCTGCAGAGGTATACGATAGCAATTGGTGGTATAGCTTACCGGGTGCAAAGCCCGTGTATGTGGGAAATACATCTCTACCAGATCCCTTCCCATTACGCCCCTGTTTAACCTACGGACACGAAACTGGTCCCTGGATTCCTCTGGACCTGCCAGGGCAGGCTGGACAAGTTCTGATCCTCACAACACCATGATACCGGGCAGCAGGAAAAAAGCAAATAAAATATCTGGGTGTACTCGCAGAAGGTGATGATCATGACGATAATCATTGAACCTGTAACGGGACTTCCCCTGATCCGCGAGGGTGATGACCTTCCTGCAATGATTGCAGAACGGATCAGTATCCGGGACAGTGATATCCTCTGTATTGCATCATCGGTCTACTCAAAATCAAAGGGTTATACCCGCAGGCTCAACGATATTATTCCAACGGAACGGGCGATCAGGATTGGAAAGAAGACCGGGGAAGACCCCCGTTTTCTCCAGGGTGTGCTTGATGCATCGACTGATATCCTCCTTGAATACCCGTTCATCCTCTCTGAAGTTGCGGGTGGGCATATCGGTGTTCGTGCCGGGGTCGATCAGAGTAACATCGATGACGGGATGATCATCCTCCTGCCACCCGACTCAATGAAGGCCGCTGAAGAGGTAAGAGGACGGATCAAGGCTTTCAACGGCAGCGATATAGGGGTCATCATTACCGATACGGTTGGAAGGGCATTCCGGCGTGGACAGACCGGCAACGCGATCGGGTGGAGCGGTATGTCTGCAATACGCGACTTCCGGGGTGACACCGACCTCTTCGGGCACGTACTGAAGATCACGGAAGAGGCGGTCGTTGACGAGATTGCAGGGTTTGCAAACTTTATTATGGGTGAGAGCAACAACGGAGTCCCGGCCGTTATCTTCCGCGGATGCGAAAAATGGAAGGGGCATGATGACCTCTATTACCATGCTGACGAGGATATAATCCGGAAATCACTATGTTCGCGGTAATACTCTTCATCAGGTGATGAACAATACATGGGTATCAGGCTTTGTTGAAACCCTGCATTTTTAAAAAGAGAAAGAAATATGTGGACAGGAGGGGGTTTCACCCCCTCCCTGCCCCACCCCCGATAAGATATTCCTCGGGCAGGGTTAAACGGAAGAATTTATGAAAATTTCAGAGATTTAATGAACATTCTCTATCCCAACCGGGGTCGCCAAAGCGGCGGGGTGGAGCCCTGGGAGCGTGGGTAAATTTCGGAATACTTCAAAATGGTCAGATATTTTAGAGCATTTCAACAAAGCGGGTTATCACATATTTTTTGGAATACCACAGGTTCTACAAACTATTTCTATTGACACGTCTTTCTAGATGGGGTGGGATAGAAATGAACGCGCAATATGCGAATCAGTTCGTTATACCCATGCCTTTCTGTTCAGGTACCGGCGAAAAACCGGGGTCGGGAACCAGCTGATATTCTCTTATCCCTGTTAGTTATAGTCTCACTGCATTTGAGACTCTTCTGGAGATGGGCATAAAATTCAAATAATAATCTGCAGCATTTGTCCCGCCCTGCAGCTATCTGTTCAATCGGCAATCTTCATTTACTAGTATGACATATGTTAACAATTGACACGGTGAGATTGCAGATGCTTGTCGCACATCAGGTAAAGAAAAAGTTCGGGGGCCTTGTTGCGGTGCAGGACGTAGACCTGACCCTTCACGAAGGAGAAATCCTTGGACTGGTCGGTCCGAACGGGGCGGGAAAGACAACACTCCTCAATATCATATCCGGCCTCTACCAGCCTGACAACGGCACTATTCATTATAAGGGCGAGAATATCACCGGCCTTTCCCTGAACAAGCTCTGCAAGAAGGGAATAGCCAAGACATTCCAGCATCCACAGTCCTTTCCTGGCATGCTGGCAACTGAAGCGGTAATGGTCAGCGCCATCTTTGGTAACCACCACAAGGTCGGTATGAAGGATGCCCGTGAAGAGGCAATCGGCCACCTCGAATTTGTAGGTTTTCCGAAAGACAAGATTGATGCACCGCTTTCCCAGCTTAACCTCATGGAATTGAAGCGAATCCAGCTTGCCCGGGCCCTTGCTTCCAGGCCAAAACTCCTTCTCATGGACGAACTCACCACCGGACTCAACCCTAACGAGAGCGGGGAAGCAATCAGCCTGATAAAAAAGATCCGGGACGACGGTACGACCATTATGCTGATAGAGCATGTGATGAGGGTGATTACCGGTGTTTCCGACCGCATCGTGGTACTGGACCACGGTGAAAAAATTGCGGAGGGCACACCCCTCGATGTTCTCAATGACCAGCGGGTAATAGATTCATACCTTGGCGAAAAATATACTACCTAGAGGTCAATTTTTGCTTAGGATAGAACATCTGGACGTCTGCCACGGTAACCTGCACGTGGTCTGGGACCTAACACTTGAGGTCCAAAAAGGTGAGATCGTTACGCTCCTTGGCCCAAACGGTGCAGGAAAAACAACCTTTGTCGAAACTATCATGGGACTTAACCGGAGTGCCCGGGGTTCCATTCAGTTTGAAGACCAGGAGATCTTGGGACTTCAGACCTACGAGATCGTTAAGAGAGGTATTGCCCTCGTCCCGGAAAAAAGAGAACTCTTCCCAAAAATGTCAGTCCGGGAGAACCTAAGCCTTGGTGGCCACCTGAATGTGCTTGGAACAAGTAATCCCGAAACAGTACTTGATATGTTCCCGGTCCTCAAGGAGAGGCAGGACCAGCTTGCCGGCACGTTATCCGGAGGCGAACAGCAGATGCTGGCAATTGGCCGAAGCCTGATGTTAAACCCGAAATTGCTGGTGCTTGACGAGCCATCACTTGGTCTCTCCCCGCTTTTTGTAAAAAGTGTGCTTGCATCGGTTGCAAAACTCAATGAATCAGGCCTATCTATCCTGCTCCTTGAACAAAATGTAATGCACGCCCTCGAAATTTCACACCGGGGGTATGTCCTTGAAAACGGAAGGATCACGATCCAAGGCACTGCACAGGAACTCCTTGATAACCAAGAGATACAGGCCTGCTACCTGGGGCTTTAAGGGCAGGATAAGAAAAAAGGGTTAATTTACAATCCAGGTGAATTGTTAATTTTCAGCTTGATTTAATCTTATGGGGATTCTACCCTTCAGTATTTTTCAAAAAAATTTTGGGTATAGTACCCGACAATCCGCAGTAAAAAAATCTACTCTTCAAAATTCACCTACCGCAAGATCTTTGTACCTTGAGTTAGAAATCTAAAATATGCCCATAATTGATGGATTTGATGATGAATCAATCCAATCAGTCGGACACCTAGGGAT
>CAIKOD010000082.1 GCA_903828975.1 uncultured Methanomicrobiales archaeon
CCAACCAAATTGATAGGATCACAATCTATGATGCAAAATGGCAGATCGTTAAATCGGCTATTTCTGAATATTTAGAACATCCAAAATATGCGCTCTAATTTTTTTTCAGAGGGTTCTGCGTAACTCCTAATTCAATACAATGGTTCCAGGAACCGGAATGAATAGTTAAAATAATTGTAGTATCTGCTTTGTTGAAAAACGCATGGGCAGGAAGTTCACACCCAAATCATGAAAATGCCCTTTCAAAAATCTCTTCATATTGGGGTTCGTTCATGCATTTGCATTGAAAACCCTGCATATTTTAAAAAAGAAGAGATGCGTAAGACCTGGAGGGGGTTTCACCCCCTCCCTGCCCCAACCCCGATAAGATATTTATTGGCAGGGTTCAATTGGGACATTCAAGGAAAATTCAGAGATTAAAGAGATCATTCCTTATCTCAACCGGGGTCGACAAAGCGGCCGGGCGAAGCCCAGAGAGAATGATGAAATTTTGGAATTACCAATCTGCAAGATAAATTTGAAAGGGTTTTAACAAAGCCTTAGTATCACTTTTTAACGGGATGCATCTTCTCATGCTGTTCCATGAGTCTCAGGTACATCTCTTCCCCCACACATTCTCTGGCATGTTTGCACCACTGGACACACGAAACAATGTCATTGTAAATGATAAAGCCACATTTTTGGCAGGGGACCTTAAAATCATTAGAAAATACCTCGACCTCCTCACCACATTGGGGGCATTTTTTAATGGTAAGTGTAGGGGTCCGCTGGTCTGCGGCACCAGGGCACCGGTCAAACATGGTTATCTTTACCTGTCTTGAATTCTTTCAGGAGTGCTTCCTTATACTGCTCTTTTTTCTTCGAGGGGACATAATTGAACTCATTGACCCGCTTAACAAGTTCGGCAGCAATCTCGTCATCCCGGGTGAGTTTCAGTTTTTTCACCTCATCAAGAATAAAGTCCAGGTGGTCGATGCCGGTATCTTTCCCATCGATGCATACAAGCCGGGTCTTGATCTTATCCGGTGGGATACCCCCGCAGATCGAGCAGTAGTATCCATCTTTTTCATCACCCGCCATTATGTTCACTCCCTGATCATGGTAAGGCTCATCTTGAACCTGGTTATCGCCGAAAGTGCGTGGGGCACATTTGCCGGGAAAATAATTGTTTCTCCCTCTTTCATCAGGAAGGTCTGCCCGGCCACCCAGACCTCGCATTCCCCGTCAAGAATGGTCACCACTGCATCAAATGGTGCGGTATGTTCGGAAAGTCCTTCGTTCTCATCAAAGGAAAAAAGGGTGATACTCCCGGTTTTCCGGTTGATTATCATCCGGCTCGCCACGGTACCTTCTGAATAATTGACGAGGTCTTTTAACCTGAGCACTTTGCCTTTTAATTCCTCACGTTTCTTATCAGGCTTATCGTGATCTTCGGGTATGTAGTCCACCATGTAATCTGTATCCTCCCAAAAATACTCATGGAATGTATATGTTTCATTTCATTAAACAACCGGGCCCTGCCGGATCCGGCCCTGAGTCAGCCGTTGTAGTTCTGGTAGTAGTGGCTGATAAACTGCTGGCGGCGGTATTCACTCGCCGTGTAGGGTGATGTCAGTTTTGACCCGTCCGGAGTCTGGAGTGCGGGGCAGAACGGGCAGAGGGCCCCGCCTACATCATTTGCTCTTTCCCTGACCGGGCAGTAATAGGTACCTTCCACATATTCAACAGATTCACCACCGGGAAACGGTGTCCCGGCCGGGTGTGCAGGCTCAAGGAGCACAAACATGGGAAAGGCGCCGAGGAGGTACTTGAGGAACCTGAGCCGGAGGTTCCGGTCTGGTACTGTATCATCGCACTCATGCATGACCATATCCCAGAACCGTCCTGCTGAGGAAGGCAACGGCGCCTCCATCCGGCCAAATGCCCCCTTTTGCTCCATCAGCCTGATCGTGTGCCAGGTACCGTGCAGGTGTTCAACGACCTTCTCTGTGATACGTGTGCGGTAAACCGGGTCAAGATCGGCGATTTTTCTGGAAAACCCCTGCATCAGCTGCCGGATATCCCGGGGAGAATAGCCTTTCATTATTCGTGCGATGCTGCTCCCGAGTTCTCCCTGCGTAGATAACCTGCCGAGGTCCCTGCATTGCTCACCGATAGTTGCGCTGGTTCCGCCTGGTTCCATCGTTGTCATAAATCTGGGAGTTCTCCGGCTTTTAATTGATAGGTGACCTGCACCAGCCAGCACCTGGTTTATGCACCAGGGGCCATGCGGGGCATGTCTTCTGCAACAGTTGTGTTTTTTCCTATCCCGAACGTATCTACCAGTACATTCAGGACACCTGGTGAGACAAATGCGGGGAGTTCCGGCCCGAGGGTGATGTTTTTTACTCCGAGATGTAATAATGCCAGGAGGACAAGAACCGCTTTCTGCTCGTACCAGGCAATATTATAGGAGATTGGAAGGTCATTGATCCCAACACCAAATGCATCTGCGAGTGCCGTTGCAATTACGACGAGCGAGTAACAGTCATTGCACTGGCCTGCGTCGATAACCCGTGGGAGTCCCCCTGCGGTACCCAGGTCTAAGCTGTTGTACCGGTATTTTGCGCATCCTGCAGTCAGGATGACTGTATTCGTTGGGAGGGTGTTTGCAAACTCCGTGTAATACTCCCGGGACCGCTGTCGGCCATCGCATCCTGCCATAACAATAAAACGCCTGATATCACCTTTTTTTACCGCTTCAACAACGGTGCCGGCGATTGAGAGGACTGCATTATGGGCACACCCCGTGATCAGGTCCCTTCCGCTGGAATCAAGTGCTGCTGGCGGCGGGCATGTTTTTGCATAGTTTATGAGGGCCGAAAAATCTTTTTTCCCGTCTGCTGACGAGGGGATGTGGGTTATACCGGGGTACCCTGCCAGTCCCGTGGTATAGACCCTGTTTTTGTAGGACTCTTTAGGGGGGATAATACAGTTGGTTGTTACGAGGATTGGGCCGTTGAATGACTCAAACTCCTCTTTCTGGCGCCACCACGAACCCCCGTAGTTTGCTACCAGGTGAGAATATTTCTTAAATGCAGGGTATGCTTGCGTTGGAAGCATCTCACCGTGCGTGTAGATATCCACGCCTATATCCTTCGATTGCTCCAGCAACTGCTCAAGATCTTTTAAGTCGTGGCCGGTGATCAGGATACCCGGGCGTTTCCCAACCGTGGTCTTCACCGTGGTTATCTCCGGGTTTCCATACGTGGTTGTATTTGCCTTGTCAAGCAGGGCGAGTGTCCTGACACCTACTTTTCCACATTCAAGGACCATTGCGGTCATCTGGTCGGCTGGAAGGTCCTGCAGGGTTGAGGCCAGTGCTTTCTGGATGAATGTGGTAATGGTATCATCGGTATAACCCAGCACCGCTGCATGGTGGTAGTATGCCCCGACACCTTTCAGGCCATAGACAAGGAGTGAACGGAGTGACCTTAAATCATCATTTACGGCTGCATCGAGGACGATCTCCTTCTCTTTCTCCATAATATCTGTGTCGCTTTCAGGTTTCCATGTGCAGGCATCGGGCTCTTTTCCTTCGAGTGGAGGGATGGAGGCCCGGATCCTGACTGCCTTGATGATCAGTTCCTGGAACCTTTTGTTGTCGAAATTGACATTTGTAAGGGTAGAAAAGAGTGCCTCAGGGATAAACGATGATGCATCTCTGTTCTCATTCCCCTTCCCGATCGCTGCAATATTTCGTATAGATATTCCCTTGCACAGGTAGAGAAGGATGTCCTGGAGCGCCGCGGTATCTCCTTCCTTCCCACATACCCCCTTAATCGTGCATCCGGTCCCTTTTGCGGTTTCTTCACACTGGTTACAAAACATGGTTATGACACCCATATAGTTTCTTTTTGCTACAATGTATCTTTTAGATACTAAGTGATATATAGGGGGAAGTTTCTGAAATGATACCATGCAGGAAGGGTGTACAGTCAACCAGACAGTGAAATACCTGACAAAAAAGTGGACGCTCCTCATAATCCTGGAACTGTTCAAAGGGAAAGACCATACCCGGAGGTTTGGTGAATTAAAGGACTCGCTACCCGGGATAACTTCGAAAATCCTCTCTGCACGGTTAAAAGAGCTTGAAGAGGAGGGACTGGTGAAAAGGCACGTTGAAACCGGCAATTTCCCCGTGAAGAGTGAATATACCCTCACCGAAAGTGGCCTTGAGATCGTGGATATCATCAAGGGAATGAAAAGGTGGGCGCTAAAATGGAAGATTGACAACATAGCCTGCAGCAACCAGGCCTGTGAGAAATGCGTCCTATAAAAAATTATTGCTCTAAATGAACGGTTACTGACAAATTTGAAATGGCAGTCCCGTTTTTCACCAGAGTAACATTGATCGGGTAGTTACCAGGGTCAAGCCCAGAACACTTCGAACAGGAGGGGAGATGATAATCATACAGGAATATATTCGGCCCCGGTGTGAGGTTTGCATTCATACTGTGCGATAAACGGGTCTGGCCATACGTGTCAGTTATTCCCTCTATTTTTAGAGATGTGTCGGTCGTAAACCCGGTCGAATTGACGAGGATCTTCATCATCATGACATCGTTGGAATGGTAGAGGTCCCTGTCCGTTGTCACGGAGAAAACCGTTGCACTGGCAGGCCTGAACAGGGATGTGAGGACCATCGCAGAGGCCGTGATGAGTATCACCACAACTATAATGGCAAGGACCAGGGTATTTTTTTGCATTCAGGAAGCTATTTTCCGTGTATGCTCATAAAAACAGCTATTGTATCCGGGCTGATTACAAAAAAGATGAAGGCCCGACGGGCTTCCGGTGATAAATTGTCAGCGAATCTATAGTTAACCCTGGATGCCTGGGTCCCTTGGGGCTGGCGTGCCGTCCTTGTAACGATACCGCCATTAATCAGGGGGATCGTACTGATCCCCGGTAATCCTAGCTTTTTAAAGGATATGGGCTTTGTTGAAGCCTTTCGTGGTCATAAAAAAGAAGAGGGAAATACGAAGACAGCAGGCGGTTTCACCCCCTCCCTGCCCCACCCCCATTAAGATATTCTTCGGGCAGGGTTTCCCGAAGGATCATTAATTTCAGAGTATTGGGAGATAGTCTCTATCCCAGCCGGGGTTGCCAAAGCGGCGGGGCGGAGCCCCGGGAGCGTGGGTAAATCTGGGAATTACCTCTTCTCCAAGATAGATTTGAAGATGTCAACAGTGCCAAGATATGCCTTGATTAACGTCCCATTTTCAGGAACCTGACAACCTGTTCAACCACTTCGGAGTTCCGTGGCAGCTTAATATGGCTGTAGTGATCCGGGTACTGGTTAAAATTTCCCATATCCTTTGGCAAAATAACGATTTCGGCCCCGGAAAGATGTGAATCGGAATGTGTGACAATTCCATCTCCCTCCCAGGTCAGGCGCCATGTGCCATCGGGAAGAAGTTCAGGCGTCTTTCCTTTGAATTGCGGGAAGAGGTCAGGTGTCTGCGTCAGGTTCGTTGACAGGATTATCCGGTAAGCAATATCTTTTCTGAGCCCGGCCCGGGAAAGAGTCTTCATAGTCTTGCTCCCTGGGCGAAATTCCTGGACAATCATGTCATCTGCGGGAATGTATCCTTCCGGCACAAAGACTCCTGTCAGTGTATTGATAACCTTCGGGCCATGGTCAGGGTGATTGAACAGCTCCGCCATAGCCGAACCGTTATTCGGTGGCCCGATGCCTATAAGCTGCCGCACCCTCTCCCTTTTTTCCTTTCCGTCAACCACTTCAAGCAGGTACCGGGCAATGCAGGTCCCCATGGAGTGGCAGACAATATCGAGGTAGCCTGAGTAACCTGTCTCTTCTCTCACCGAGTTGATATAATGCTGCAGACCAGTCGCTATCTCTTCGAGTGAGGTATCATCCATCGCCACGTGATCAAAGTTCCAGAAGGGAATATTCTCCTCTGAGAGCCTTAGAATAAGATTTTTCCAGATCCCCGGGTGGCTCTTCCAGCCATGGACCAGTACAACCGGACAGTCCTGCATATCCTGATCATCAACTCTGTCGCAGAATACGATAGAGGTTTTGCCGGGTATGACCCTGAAATCGTCACGCTCCGCGAACGATACTGGAAGGGGAACCCGAGTACCGTGATGGTATGGGAGCATAAGACTGGCAATTCCCTGCGAATTGCACAGAGGACCTTTCCCCGGATCACTGGTTCAAAAAAATCTTTATGAGAAACCGTGACCGAATGAACCATATCTTCAGGGGCACTATATTGGAAACGGAATTGTGATGACCGATAATGTTTCGCCCGTTCCCATTGCAAAAGGGCGGGAGATAGTCAATATGCTGCCCGGGATGGCAAACCGCCATGGCCTGGTTGCGGGGGCAACCGGCACGGGGAAAACCGTCACCCTGCGTGTCCTTGCGGAAAATTTCAGCAGCATGGGAGTCCCTGTCTTTATGGCAGATATTAAGGGCGACCTTTCCGGTATGGTGATGGCAGGCGGGGATAACCCGAAGATCACCGAACGTGCAGCAGAGGTCGGTCTTCCTGGTTTTTCCTACGAAGGTTATCCTGTCACGTTCTGGGACGTTTATGGGGAACTTGGCCATCCCGTGCGGACGACGGTCTCTGAGATGGGCCCGTTGCTCCTGGCACGGATACTGGACCTGAGTGATATCCAGTCAGACGTATTGACGATGCTTTTTAAAATTGCGGATGACCAGGGCCTTTTATTGCTGGACTTAAAGGACCTCAGGGCGATCTGCCAGTACTGTGGCGATCATGCAAAAGACCTCCGGACGCAATATGGAAATATATCAACTGCAAGTATCGGCGCAATACAGAGGGGTCTGCTAACCCTTGAACAGCAGGGTGGTGACCGCTTTTTCGGGGAGCCCGCGTTAAACATCATGGATTTTGCCAGGACCGATCCCTCCAGCAGGGGGATGATCAATGTCCTTGCTGCAGACAGGCTGATGCAGTCACCAAAAGTCTATGCGACGCTTCTGCTCTGGCTCCTGTCGGAACTGTTCGAAAAATTCCCGGAAGCCGGGGACCCGCCGAAGCCAAAACTGGTCTTTTTTTTCGACGAGGCCCATCTGCTCTTCCAGGACACACCTGATATGCTGAAGGAACGGATTACACAGGTAGTCAGGCTGATCCGGTCGAAAGGGATCGGGGTATTTTTTGTCACACAAAACCCCATCGATCTCCCGGATGCAGTCCTCGGCCAGCTCGGGAACCGTGTGCACCATGCGCTCCGTGCCTTCACCCCGAAAGACCAGAAAAATGTAAAGGGTGCCGCCCAGACGTTACGGGTCAACCCGGCGTTTGACACCGCTACTGCAATCACGGAACTGCGGATCGGGGAAGCACTGGTCTCGATGCTGGATAGCCAGGGGAGGCCTATGGTTGTCGAACGGGCGCTTATCTATCCCCCGCATAGCAGGATGGCCCCGCTCACCATTGATGAGCGTAACCAGGTTATCCGGAATTCACCATTCCATGCACAATATACGACCATTGTTGACCGGGAGTCTGCATACGAACAATTAAAATCCAGGGCAGAAAAAACAGTTCCACCAGCAATTGCAGAAAAACCAAGGGAAACCCCAAGCAAATCATCATCATCTGGCAGGCAGTCAGGCACGGGTGATCTCATCGGCAAGGCGGCAAAGGGTGCGGCGGTTGTCATCGGAAGCCAGATCGGCCGTGAAATTATCCGGGGGATGTTCGGTTCATTAAGCGGGACCAGGAAAAGGTAATCCGCCTTTATTGCGGCAAAAAAATTCCGGCTCTGTAGAAACCCTGTATATTTTAAAAAAAGGGGAGATACGTAGACAGGAGGGGGTTTCACCCTCTCCCTGCCCCACCACCGATAGGATATTCATTAGCAGGGTTCGATTGGGACATTCAAGGAAATTTTAGAGATTTTGAGATCATTTCTTATCCCAACCGGGGCTGTCAAAGTGGCTGGGTGGAAACCCCCGGAACATGATAAATTTAGAGGATCCCTTGAATCTGCACTATCGATAGTAGAGGGGTTCCAAATAGCTGGATATTTATGTTTTTTTTCACCAACGGCTTATTGTATCTCATCACCCAGTGCTTCCCTGCTCCGCATCTGGTAGAGTGCCATGGGGTCCATTTCGCTGTAATCTTCTGTTCCGGTCCGCATAATGACGTTTTTTATACTACTGTTCACGATCATTTTTGAACAGAGAAAACACGGCCAGATCCGGGTCAGGTCTTCTGTCTCCACGTCGTAGCCTGCAAGGTAGAGTGTGCACCCGCGTGCAAGTTTTCCAGCCTGGAGAAGGGCATTCATCTCTGCATGGACGCTCCTGCACCGTTCATAGTTCGAACCGGATGGGATATTGTGGTTCTTTCTCCAGCAGTTGTTCAGCTCCGTGCAGTCCATCTGTTTCCGGGGGGCCCCGGTGTAACCCGTGGAAACGATAGTGTTGTACTCATCGACAATGATGGCGCCAAAATTGCGCCGCAGGCAGGTACCCTGGTGGGCACACCGGTATGCCAGGTCAAGAAAATATTGGTGCCTGTTGGTTCGCATTGAAGAAAATATGATAAGACATTGTATTAAAGAAGCAGGGTTTGTGAATTTCACTATCCCTGGTTACAGGTGTGGGGTGGTCAGGGGTGAATTACCGGAAAAAACACTGCCACAACGAACGTGATCATCACCAGTTGCACAGCAAGAAAAACCGGCACCAGCAGGAATTTTGTTTTCTGCGTTTTATGCCTGAACATCCGCATGGCGAGATATGACCCGAAAGGACCAATCAAACCCCACATCAACAGGGTTCGTTCAGGAGTCCTCCAACTGTTATTCTCAGCTTTCCTCTTGTCACTGTAATAGAAAAAAAAAGCTATACCATTTATTACCGCTAACAGCAGCAGAAAATATTGTAAATCCTGTATCGGCATCACCCCTGGTGGTCACAATCCTGCTGTTACAGGGTAAGATCTTTCTCGAAGATTACCATGTTTGTCTCTTTCTCATCCGTTATGATGAAGCGCCAGGTACCGTGCGGGGTGAATGGTTCGATACCCGAAATGCTGCTTTGATTATTTGTGACCAGGTAATTACCGGGGCTTCCTGATTGCCTGAAGACGAGAAACCGCTCCCCTACCCGGATTTCAGATCCTGTGACCGAGGAATTAACACTTCGGGTAACACCTTCGGGATCCGTAAGCCTGATATTAGTTCCATTCGCCCCAAAAAATGCCAGATTATCTCCGGATACCTCGTAAAAACTGATCACCGGTACGGTTGGTGCGCCCGGGTTGGTACTGTTGGTACCCTGTATTATTTCCACCATGAACCCGGCAAGTGTTGGTTTCTGGGGGACGAATGGCATTCCCAACACCACTGCTGCGGTGATCCCTGCAATCATTACGACCATTGCTACCATCAGGATTGTCCCAATCACTTCTGAAACTGCCTGATCGGGAACCTGTTTCATGTGACATTAATGGTAAATGTGATCGTAAATGTTTTCCGGAACAGGGGGAGAGAAAATGCATTGAATACCGCGAAGGCAACAATTCCAGCTCGTGCCTGTCGGCAGGAGCGACCTGGTAACCAGGTCTGATCCTGACTTCCCGGTCCCGCCCGCAAATATTAAGTATATAAGAATATAATTATATTATAATGGATGGGTGCAACAGGCAGTTCATAGAAGAGATGGCAGGGGTGTTCAAGGCCCTTGGGGATTACAACCGGCTCTGCATTATTTATTTCCTGGCGAATGACCAGGCTGGTGCCCTCGGTGTCAACGATCTTGCTGGAATGCTTGGGATATCTCAACCGGCTGTCTCGCAACATGTAAAGATCCTGAAAAATGTGCGTATTATCGCGTCAAGAAAGGAAGGAAACCACATGTATTATTCATTTAACCGTGAAAGCATGGTCCGCTACCAGGAAAATTTTGATGAATTGTCCCGTAGTGTCATGGAAAAGTGCAGGCAGGATAGTGAAAAAAAAGCAATAAACCGGTGAATTATGAAGTCATGTATTATCTACCATTCATATTCAGGTGTTACCCGTGGCATCGCCGAAAAAATCAACGCTGCCTGCGGGGGAGACCTTATTGAAGTGAAACCGAAGGACAATTATTCAACGCTGTCCGCCTACTCGGTGGGATGTATTCGCGCAAGGAAAGAGGCGTGTGACCCGATAAGTCCGGATACCATAGATGTATCGTTATATGACCTGATCATTATCGGTACTCCGGTCTGGGCCTGGAAAGCGACGCCCGCGATCAACGGGGCAATTGTTGCTCTAAAAGGGTGTGAAGGAAAAAATGCTGTCATATTTGCGACCTGTGGGAGCTCGGCAAAAGATACCCTGCCGATAATGAAATCCGCACTCGAAAAGAAGGGAGTCCGTGTCTCCGGGGAAATAGTCCTCAATAAATCTGAAATTTCCGGGAACGAGAAAATTAATGACCTGATTACCATGGTCAGGGCAGCAGCAGATCGTGTGTAAACTGCTTGCGCAGGATCATTCGGACGATTTGAACATGAACTCATGCCTTCTCCAGAACTGTCATGAGGGCCGGGGGCACCTGTACCGGTAATCCTGTTTTTTGAGATAGTTCAATTCACCCAATCGGGTAATCACAATATAACCCCTGGAACCATATGTCACGTACTGACATAACACAACCCTGCCTCTCATTACGGTGTGTTGTCCGGGGACACCAGGACTGATCCCTCTGCACCACCGATGGTGTACGGGTACGGTTTATGATAATGATCAGGAGGATGAATGGGAATGGTTATGGTTATTGAATCACAGGGTCTCACGAAGCAGTTCGGGGATACCATGGCGGTGGACAATATTACCCTTTCTGTGCCGCAGGGTTCACTTTTCGGTCTGCTCGGACCTAACGGGTCAGGGAAGACGACGATGATCAAGATGCTTACCGGCCAGATCAGGCCCACGAATGGCCAAATGACTGTGCTTGGCCTCAATGTTTTGAACGACCCTATTGGCGTGCGGAAGTCTGTGGGGATAATTCCTGAACAGGAGACGCCGCCGAGCTTCCTGACTGCCATGGAATACCTTGCCTTCGTCGGGGCGGTCAGGAAGATCCCGGACATCGATGAAAAGGCGGCATGGTGGTTCCGGTTCCTTGAGTTCGAAGATAAGCGCGATGTACTCTGCAAAGACCTCTCCCGTGGGACCCGGCAGAAGCTGATGTTCGCCCAGGCATTCCTCCATAAACCCGTCCTCGCCCTCATTGATGAACCCCTTATCAATTTCGACCCGATTATGCAGCGAAAGGTCAAGAAGTACCTTGCAGAGTATGTAAAATCCGGGGGGACCATTTTTATCTCAACCCATATTCTCGAGATTGCGGAAGAGATCTGTACAGGGTTTGCCATTCTGCATAAAGGTAAACTGCTCTATAGCGGGGCGATTAGTGAACTTTCCGGTAAAAAACAACACCTTTCAGAGTTTTTCTTTTCGCAGGTGCAGGACGATTGAGAATGTCTGAAATTCTACATCTGAATGTTGCAAGGGGGCCTGGCCATGGGGCTTGAGCTGTTTGGCAGCATGATGAAAGAAGAGTGGCGGCTCCATTCCACCATGTTCGGGAGCCTCAGTTTTGCCCTGTTCCCGGTGCTGATCTTTGGGATCGTTTTTATGAGCTCATTCCTCCTCCCCCTTTTCCGGGCAGTGCTTCCGGCAGGTGACCTTGCCCTGATTATAACGGGGGTCTTCCTCCTCCTCGGGGTGATGGTAGGGGGCTTTGGTCTTCTCGGGAACGAGGTGATGAACCGGCGGTTCGGGCAAATGAGCCTGCTTGCCTATTCTGCGCGAAGTCTGCCCTTGTCTGAACGATATATCTTCACAAATTTTGTTCTCAAAGACATCGTCTACTACCTTATCCTCTGGGTGTTCCCGTTCGTGCTGGGGTTCGCGGTTGCTTCACCGTTCATCGGTGTACCGCCAGGCTATCCGCTTCTCCTCTTTGCAAGCCTGACCCTGACATTTCTTTTCGGGCTGTCAGCGATATTCTTTCTCTCTACCGTGTATTCACGCTCCAAACCCGCGCTTGCCATCATATTTGCGGCGGTCCTGGCCATTGCAGGATGGGCATACCTTTCATATGGGACAGGTCTTGCAGACCTGTTCTCACCTCTCCAGCTGCTTCATAATGGTACATGGCCTGCGTTAATCGAGTCCTGTGTCCTTGTTGCCATCCCGTTTGCGGTCTCAATAGCGCTCTTTACCCCCGAATACACAGGGACATCCAAACGGTTTTCTAACCTCCTCACCCCTCTTACAGGAAAATTATCATTCTTCCCGTATCCTCCCCTGGCAGCAAAGGACCTGGTTGACCTATGGAGGAGCGGCGGTGGCGTCGGGCAGGTAATCTTTTCGTTTCTTCTCCCGCTTGGACTGATCTGGTTCTTTATGTCCGTGTTGAGGGCACTCGTCCCTGATTACGCCGTCCTGCTCGTGTTCGCGGTGACCGCCGGGATTATTTCAGCGACTATGTACACATGGATTACTTCATTTGACACCTTTTGTTCCTATGCCTGTCTCCCGGTCAGTGTTTCCACGCTTATCACAAGCAAGATTTGTACATTTACCGTGCTCCAGGTGATACCGGCGGTGTTCATGGTGGTCGTTACCGTCATTACTGGCGGGATACTGTACCTCATCCCTGCAATGGCTCTCTGGTGTGCGTTTTCTTTCTACTCACTCTCTGTTTCTATATATCTGACCGGTCTTACACCGAATGTCCTTGTTTACGATGTGAAAGTTCTGCTCGCTTTTATGGTCCTTGTCGGGGTCCCGGTGATGGTTATTATCGCGCTCGCGTTTATTAACCCATATTTCGGGATCGCTGCGCTATTACTGGGTATTCCCGCAGTCGGGCTTGTCAGGAAAGGATATAAGAGGTGGGAAGGGAAAGACATGGCCTCATTCTAGCGGGGGCATCCCTGGTCACTTCACCTTCCTGAGTAGTGAATCAATTCCGGGGCATTCAGCTACAAGAACCGTTTTTTTAAACCGGCAGATCAGCAGGCATGATACCGAGGCCCCCCCCAGCTAAACCCGCCATGCCTGTTGGTATCCCGGCGTCGAGCTGCATAACGAAGACCTTATAGTGTGTGAAGGCAGAATACTCGTTTATATGCCGCGGGTCCTGGTCATTGATGATGCCGAATATGCAAGAGATATTTTGAAAAAAATCCTCGTATCCGGGGGTTATCTGATTGCAGGTGAGGCAGGCGACGGAGAGGCAGGGGTGACGGAGTTTTCCAGGACGAACCCGGATATTGTTATTATAGATATGATCATGCCGAAGATGAACGGCATTGAGGCCATAAAGGCAATTAAAAAGATTAAACCAGATGCAAAAATTATTGTGATATCTGCGGACGGGCAGGCTGCCCATATCGAGGAGGCAGTAAAGGCCGGGGCACTGAGTTACATCAATAAACCATACCAGTGGAGCGTGGTGCTCAACGAACTCGCCCAGTTGACCGGTGGGCCGGAGAAACCGTAAATTATTGATCAAACCTTTTTTTGAGGACGATTGATCCTGATCTACCCCTATTTTCAGTCTGGAAGTTATTATTTGGTGATTCCTTAATAAAGACCACGATTATATACTAATAATTGGTGGCCGGATGGATGAACCTGGTAGAACTAACCCAATACACAAGTGATGAAGAACGAGCTGAAGAATATCTCCGGGAACAGGGAATTCTCAAGAAATTCCATGATTGCCCATATTGTCAAGGAATGAGGATAAACCGGGTAAGGAGAGCCAAATACAAGTGTTACACCTGCAATCGTGAATGGGGTGTAAGACGTGGGAGCATTCTTGAAGGGTTGAGAGTTCCCTTCACCAAGTTTCTGATGGCGATCAAACTCTTCGAGATCGATACATCAGTACGAGAAGCTGCCAAACAATTA
>CAIKOD010000083.1 GCA_903828975.1 uncultured Methanomicrobiales archaeon
CGCACTTCGATTACATGATCCGGGGCAAAAAGGACCGAGGCCGATGAGATGAGGTCATCGGTCATTATCCCCCGTCTCTGGCAATCCACCTGGCCCGTCAATGATCGAACAAAACCAGAACGTTTCGTCCATAAACCGTTGCGGGTACGCGGCGTAACAAATCTCACCTTTGCAGAACACGGTCCCCTGCGAGTCGGATATGAACGGGCAGACCTTCCGGGTCATTGCTGCACCCGGTAGCTCAGAGGCCATTATCAATCACCTCGCAGATCCCGCCAGTTAAAATCGAATAGAAGCGCCACCCCTCGTGGGGAGTCCAGACCCAAAGTTCCACTGTTGAACCCGTCGGTCTGGCCACAGCACGGAGTGCCTCAATGTCGTGCCTGTATGTCTGTGCGACACGTGCAGTCCCGTCGAGAAGGGTGTTACTCCGCTTGACCTGCACGAAGAGGGGATGTCCGGCATCCTGCCATGCGACCAGGTCAATCGGCGAGTGAGACCCTGCACTCCGGAGGACCTGGTAGCCTTTGGCGACGAGGAGGTCCCGGGCGAGATATTCCACTTCCCGCCCCTTGGTATAATTTGTCCGGGCCGAAATGACGGTCAGCCCCTGGGTATTGCTGCAAGCGGCGTGGAATCAGCAGCCCCGGAAGCAACAAGGACAAATGAATCTCGCGGGACCAGGTAGGCCACGGATGCAAGGCAGATAATGATCCCCTTACCGGAAGGTGTTGAATAAGCAATGGCATCACCATCGATGATTCCATTGTGCTGTCGCAGCGGGATGCGCCTGCCAAAAACCAGGATGTCTCTGATCTCTTCACGGGAGAGACAATAACTGCCTCCGGCGGTTTCAATAGTTACATTTCCACTGCTACACGCTCTCACGATGCCTGTTGTTTCTGGCATGTGATCACCGTGTCTGTTTGGGAAACTTTTTGTCCCGTCGTGACAATAGAGCTAATGACCCTGCCCTGTTATTGTTGCATGTTTTGGTAGACACATCTTTAATTCGGCGGGTCATTTCACGTTTTTGCATCAGCATTCCTCCGCATACTCGAGAAGTCCTTCCTTCACAAAGAACTCCCCAATGCCAGTGAATCCTGTGCGGAGTTCATAGGCTCGAATAACCTCACGTGATACACGCTTCGGTTTTATTTCGGTTTTCAAAAATACTCACCTGAATGCAACGACAAGATTCAAGAACAGAAACGATGATTTTTTTCTGGAAGGTGGTGTTGTTGCTAATCATACAACACTTCCATGGCTTAAATAAATTATTATACTTTTATCCTTGCGCTTCATACCGGGCTATTTTTTCCTGATGCGACAGAATCTATGTATCTCTTCAATGAATCGCCATGCTGAACAATATATTTCGCTATCTCTTCAAGTTTCATCACACCAGTCGGGTCAAGAGGTTCTCCGCAGGTATAGCAGGTAGGTGCAAACGGGGGGTTGATTGCAGAGCAATGCAGGCACTGCCGGGGCCTGATGCTATCTTCTTTATCGTTTTCCTTTTTGTCGACAATACCATACACACGCGCAATTTCCGTATCGATGTCCTGTCCGGTCATATGCACGTATGTCCTCCACATGGATGTGTCAGGCTGTCCCCACATCATCATCTTAATTGCCGATTCCTGCATCCCCTCCTTAATCAGGTGGGTTATTCTGGAGTGCCGGAAGATGTGAGCGGTTACGTGCCGTCCAATCCCTGCACGCTTTACAATTCTCTGGATCCTCTTTGAAATGGTTGCATGGGTAAAAGGGTTTTTCAGCCCGTTTACAAATACCAGTGCATCACTTATTGGCTCACCCGGGTAATCGGCCTTCCAGACCTTCAGATATTCTGCTGCCATCATTACCCTAACATGGCGGTAGTATTTTGTTTTGAAGAGGACCCCGACTGATGCACCATCGCCCACAAACTGGATATCCCCCCAGGTCAGGGTGGCAATCTCACCAATACGAAATCCGCCCTCGTAGAGTAGAAGGATCATCGCCCGGTCACCGCTTCGTTCACACGCTTTTATTATCAGGGTGATCTCATCGGTTGTCAGCAGGTCGGTCGCTTTCTTTGTAACCGTCTCTTTTTGCGGGTTTTTTATCCTGGTGATCTTCTTTTCGGGGATCTTGCTGTATCCTTCCTCGATCATCCAGAGGATGAATTGTTTTAGAATTATGACATGGTCGGCAATGGTATTCGGTTTGAATGGTTTGTTCCGTGAGCTGATCCCTTTCTTCAGGGCTTCGATCCCGGTATATACGTCAACGATGCCGATTTCACGGAATTGCCCGATAAAGCGACGCCAACTAACGAGCGTGTAGGTCAGTTTATTTATCCGGCCGGATGAAAGGTTGGCCGATGATCGACGTTCGATAAGAAATTCCCCGATCAGATCGGCATCATCCTTCGTAATGGTCCCGTTTTCAACGGCTGTTTTTAAAGAATTGTCAGAATATTCGGGTTTCACCGCAGAAAAATAACCTGCAGGTATTGATGTTCGGGTAGACATGAAGGAAGATTGGCATCTACGGTTAGAAAAAGCATCCCATGGGGAATCGAACTTGTTGTCGTGATGCTGCTATGGGGACTCCTGACAATTAGTTAGATTCCCCTCTAAAATGTATCATTTTTGATGAAAAGAGCAAATATATTTTCTTTTCATTTTTCCGGATAGTGCGCTCTGCCGGTTGCGGACCTGCCGCCAACGCGGGGGTCCTGCCCCC
>CAIKOD010000084.1 GCA_903828975.1 uncultured Methanomicrobiales archaeon
AAAAGATGCTTTTAGAACTGGAAAAGATCAAGAAGTATCAACTTGAGAATGGAGAAATTATGGTTTCTGAGGTTACAAAGAAAAACCGGACGATTTTAGAGGCCTTCAATTTATGCGCCTAATATCTTGGGAGGTCAGGTTTTAACCCTGACTTTTCAGCAGGCTTCCACGATCGTTCCACCAGGACATATCAGAACGGTATTACGTTTCTGTACAGAGTAATTCTTTTTTCCGAACATGACCTTCAGTTTCCATGCATCGTTACGCTTTCAGCACGCGGTGGTCAGCATCACTAAGCAGTACCGCGGTAAGGTTACGCTTTTTTGTAAACCGCTGGTGACTTCCAGGGGAATCCCGCTCACACCAATGACCTGTGCCCCGAGCGCCGCAAACTGTTCAAGTGCGACGGAAAACGTGGGACTGCTTCAAGAGTTACATCCCGGTGTATTATCTTTCTTCGTACATCCACCCGGTCACGTCCTGACAGGCCTATTGCTGTTCAGGTCCGGAATCCCCGATGGCCGCCTCCCGGATCTCCTCCCGGAAAAAATCAACCCATGCCTGCCGCGCCTCTTTCTGGAGTATGTTGGCCTTGAGGTACATGTAGAGGGCATATATGACAAGGAGGTACGCAAGAGTCCGTACGATAATTAAAGGCAGGGTAAGCGGCACTTTCAGCCCGGCCAGCGTCGCTGCATGCGATACTCCGAAAAGGCCGAACGCAATCCCCACATAGAGGGGAAGTTTCTCCCCGCTCTTTTTAAAAAGCAGGTAACCAAGTACCAGGATGATGATACAAAGGACAAGGTTGATAAAAATAATGGGGTCCCATTCTATAGCCATACCATACTCACCATTGAAATAATCTATCTGTATATAGTCGCAATTTGTTATTAATCCGGAAGGTTAGACATTAACAGATTAACAGAATTACCCCGGCAACCGGGGATTAAAAGATTACGCGATTTTCTAACGGGGTAAAAAATGGAAATAACGAGAATTGAAACGATCGATTGTATTGCCATGATGGAAAGAGTCGATTCCGACACCGCAGGAGTTCTCGAAAAAACACTCAATAATCTCGTGGCAACGGGATCAAAAGAAATTGTATGCGATTTCTCTGCAACCACCTATATCAGTAGTGCAGGCCTCCGTGTACTGCTCTCGGTTACAAAAACACTTATCCGTTCCCATGGCAGGCTCGTCCTCTGTTCACTCCGCCCCGGTGTGACCGAGGTTTTGATTATTGCCGGATTTAACCAGATTATTCCGATATATCCCACGCTGGATGCGGCAATCAAAATATTATCAGGAAACACCGGTCCCTGATATCAGGCGACTTTCTGTTATTTGTTGTTCCATCGCGCCAGGAACCATTATACCGTGTACCCCAACCACGTGAAGTGGTGCATTTCATTACAGCATTATGGTGTATACCATTCGGCCCCCCGTTATATTATCCAGATTCTACACAAATATCATGTTATCGTACCGATTCACGGTGCGTTAATACACCGCGATCACTAATACAATCCACAGTTTTTATTAAGATGCACCACAAATTGTTCAGAAGGTGCACCAAATGATGATTGCACTTCACAACGGCTGCACAATCCGGCCCGCTGTCCTGGGGATCCATAGAGACGACTCCTGTCCCCTGAAATTGACCAGGGTGGTTTTCACCAGGACAAACGTTGCTTTGGGTAACAGCATGTTTACCAGGAGAGGACATTATTGACTGAAAACAAAGAAATAGGAAGGAACGATATCTTCCTGACCGATAATACTGCCAACCCGGCACCACTCGGGCTCTGTGCATTTGGTATGACGACATTGTTATTGAGCATTCATAATTTAGGACTCACAACGTTGTCAAGCCCGATCCTCGCCATGACGATCTTTTATGGTGGTATCGCACAGGTCATTGCCGGTATCATGGAATGGAAAAAGAACAACACATTCGGGCTTGTTACATTCGGGAGTTTCGGATTTTTCTGGATCTCGTTTGCATCAATCATGATGCTTCCGGCACTCGGGCTTTCAAAAGCACCAGGTCCTGTTGAACTCGCCGCATTCCTGAGCATCTGGGGTATCTTTGCATTAGGCCTTTTTATCTGCACTTTAAAAATGCACAAGATCCTGATGGTCACGCTCCTGGCAGTCGTGTTGCTGGTAATCCTCCTCGTCGCAGCACAGTTGACCGGCAATCCACTAATCCTCCAGCTTGGTGGTGTAATGGGGATCATCGCCGGCGGACTCGCACTCTATATTGGAATTGGGCAACTCGTCAATGAGATCCATGGGAATAAAGTGTTCCCGGTATAATCCTTTTTTTGAATATCCCGGTGTTATTCCAACAGCCAGACAACTTAATTTCGACGAATTTGTGTTCTCTTCTGTACCCCAGTGAAAACCCCAATGGGAATACCGGGAGTTCACGACTAATTTTAAAAAAAAAGATTTAAACGGTTGGACGTTGCAATAACGATTCATGAAAGGAATTTTTACAGCGGCTATCATTACCTGCCTTGTACTCACACTGATTATTGCCGGATGTACAACGAAACCGTCAGCTCCTCCTTCAACTACGGTTGCAACCACGGTTGCAACGGCAAATCCAATAGTAGTACCTGCTTCAGCACCTGCACCGATAACAGACCCGTTGCTACAGGGGGACTGGTTCCTCAAACAGATCGGGGAACAGGGTGGCGCTGCACCGGTATTGATGACGAATGTCCAGATTAACATTATCTTTGATAATGCGGGTAACTTCCAGGGCTCAACTGGCTGCAACAACTACAACGGCCAATACACGCTGAGTGGTACGCAGATGTTCAACGGTATGGGAATGGCAATGGGCCCCATCGCATCTACAAGTAAATACTGTGCGGATAATGCGAACACGGAGACCACCTATTTCCAGATCCTTCAGAAGACCACCAGTTACGTCATAAATTCAAATGGCGAACTGACGCTCACTGACAACCTGAATAGTAACCTGGTCTACACGAAAAACCCGGCCTCCCCAATGCCGAGGTTCTGACCCTTTTTTTCCCTCCGGCCTGATCACAAACAAAACATCTGAAGGACAACTGGCTGGAAAACCGGTGACAGCCATTAGCTTACTTTGGTGTTAATGCCATTTCAACAGCATTGATGAGAGCTACCTTGTTGACGGGTTTTAAAATAAACCCATCAGTATTGATATTTAGTGCGATCTCGGCATGAATACCAGAACTGTCTCCCGTCACCATCAGTTTTTTAATTCCGGGGTCGATCTGGTGTATCTGCCTGGCCAGTTCAGACCCATGCATATCAGGAAGGTTGAGGTCAAGGAGGCAGAGTTGGTACGTATTTGATCTGACCTTGGCCAGGGCTTCTTCAGCAGTAGAAGCGATATCGACCGCATACCCACTGCGCTCGAGTATCAACCGAAAAATAGTCAGGATATTTTCCTCATCGTCTACAAGGAGAATTTTTATTTTTTCCATAGGACCCGGCCCTTCTCTCTATCATTTATAACTATACGATAAATCTGGATTTTAATAATACATAAAGGTATTAAAATCAACCTGTTTTGATCGTGAATCAGGTTTTTTCAAGGGACTGGCAGTCTCCATGGTTGCAAATGGTATCACTACATCGCCAATTATTTTGTCAGGTCGGAAACAGGAAATTGTTTTCACGCAAAATTACCATGTATCTTGAAAATCCATGGTGGTTTTAATAGGTAAAGCCCGTGATCGCAGGTCTCAAAGGTGTTTTCATAAAATTGACAAACGGATATCACACCTGCTATACAATTGCCTTTCGGAGAAATCGCAGGAGATCCGAACCATTATTGTTGTCACACAAATTGTTGAAACATTATTGAAGTATTTTGTCCCGGGAGATCACAATCTTATTCCAATGAAATCAATGAAAACAATGGAATACCAGCCCTGGACGCTTCAACTCTTGGTATATTCATCTTCGGGCTCATAGCTGGCATATGTCCCTGTAAGAGCGTCCTTTGCCTGGGATTGATAGGGTACCTCAGCAGTGGAAAAATCGACCTTTCCCCTGCAACAATCTTCCGGCTGGTCCTGGCATTTTCAGCCGGTACAATTCTTGTACTATTACCCCTTGGTGTAATCGCAGGGTTTATCAGGAATTACCTGCTGTTTTTAGACGGCACCTTCGCATGGTCTTTTGGGGGATTCCTGATGATCGCCATGGGGGTCCAGCTCCTGCACCTGTACAAACCACCCATCCGGAAAATATTTTCGTTTTTGCGGGCCTCTGTTTCCTACACCGTCACAGGGACTTTTCTCCTTGGTATTTCATTCGGGGCGATAACGGTCGGGCGTGGCGCCCCAATGCTAATCATCGTGCTGACCTATATTGCCCTGTACCAGACAAGCATGCAGGGATTTTTGACCATGTTGATATACGGGATAGGCCTCATTATCCCCCTCATTGTTATCAGCACAATTGGCGGTGCATTCGGGCAAAAAATCAAATCTGCAACCAGGTTGAGCGGAGAATTTTTTGACCGGATCATCGGGATTCTTATAATAATTATAGGAATTTATTTCCTCTATCTTGCGTTCCTGTAAATTTTTGAAAACTGCCAGCAGGGGGACCTCGCCTGGTACTGCCATACCCTTCGTTAAGCAGGAACAATCAAAAAATTGGATTAATGACCGTATTTCCACGTTGCCGTACCCACAGCACATGGAGATTAATCCTCTTTTTCCGGTGCCTTTTTTAAGACCGGGCCTTTCTGACTCCCATAACCGCAGGAAATAACAACGGCACTGATCACGATAACAATCCCGGATAATGGGACAAAAGGTATATTTTTTGCCGGTGTCTGACTCGTGGCCGGGCCCGGGGACGGGTATTGATTGTAATCTACCGTGGTAGGAGTTGCGTGGACACCAAGAGATTCAAGGTTCCTTTTTGCTTCGCTATTGTTAGGATTGATAAGCAGGGCCCTTTTGTATGCGGTAATAGCAAGGTCATTCCGGTTCATCGAAATATATACTTCGCCTTTTTTTAACCATGCCTGTTCATCTTTCGGGCTGAGCTCTGTCGCGCGATCGAGCGCCTGTATCGCTCCTTCTTTGTCACTTAATGCAGCACTAGCCAGACCCTTCCCGTACCAGGGCAGGGAAGAATACGGATCAAGGGCAATTGCCTTTTCAAACGAGCTCAGTGCATCTTTGTACCGGGCCACCTTATACAGGTCAAACCCTTTTGTCGTAAGTACCGTTGCATCATCGCCCGGGTTGTCACTTGACGCTGATACAAACCCCTGTATAATAACGAGTGAAATTACCAGGATGAAAACAATATACGATTTCAGGTGAAGGAACCGGCGCATACTTACTATTTTTTATCAGTGATTTAATAATTGTGTATACCGGAGGGCCACCCGCATAGATGGGGTCCGGTACCACGGCACCAGATGTTCAACTGACCACTACATTTTTTATTCTCGCATCTCCTTCCATCAAATGAAAATATGGCCGACAATGAACAATCCAGGGCGATTCTTGACCAGATATCCAGCCAGATCATGAAATGCCGCCGCTGCCCGCTCTGGGAGGAGGCGACACATGGCGTCCCGGGTGAAGGGAGTCTGTGTGCACGTGTGATGTTTATCGGTGAGGCACCTGGCGAACAGGAAGACTCACTAGGAAGACCATTTGTCGGGAGGGCAGGAAAGGTCCTTGATTCCCTGCTTACCGGGACAGGGCTCTCACGTGACGCTGTCTTTATCGCAAATATTGTGAAACACCGCCCGCCTGGTAACCGGGACCCGCTACCCGATGAAGTCACCGCCTGCACCCCCTGGCTTGAACAACAGATCAATACCATCCGGCCTCCATTACTCGTCCCGCTGGGCAGGCATGCGACCCGTTACGTACTAGGGAGAATGGGGGTGGAGTTTGTGAAGATCACAGATATTTCAGGGACCGTATTTGAAGGCGAACCATTCGGGTTCCCCCAGAAAATAATCCCGGCCCTGCACCCCGCAGCAACACTTCACAACCCGCGGAGCAGGGAGCACCTGGAGGAAGATTTCAGGAGGATTGGGAATCTCCTTACGGAAATGGAACAGTGAAAGGTATCGTAATCGGTAGGGAATGGTAGTTGGTAAAAGATTATAGTACCCTGAGTTTCTGGCCAAACACCGGGAGGAAATCTTTTTTCCTCGACATTACGCCGTCAAGCCTGACAGGTTGCATGGTATACTCAAGCCCGAGGAGCGTGTTCTTATCCCCTGCCGCGAGGAGGTAACTGGTATTTCCCATCACGTTGGTAAAAAGGGCGAGGTACAGGTGAACACCATGTTCTTTCCTCAAAATTTCCAGTTCATTCCTGACCTCTTCAGCCCGGCTCACGGGGTAATCATCTGATGCCATCATCAACTGTGCGATGATCACGTCCCGGCCAAAAAGCGTCTAATGCTTTGTATCTGCCGTGAGAAGGTCACGGGGTGCTGCATGGAGAAGATTGGTTTCAAATTTGACTTTTTTCATTACCTGGAGGGTAATTTTGAGAAAAAGATCTGTTAAGTTTGCCTCGTAGATCCTGTCAAGAGTGCGGCCTAAAACATCGTCATTGAGATCTTCTGGTGAAATTCCAGGCCCTAATAGACGTTCTGTGGCGAGATTACTGAAAAATTTTGGGAATATTTACAGTCTTCTCTCGTTGAAGCCCAACGAGGTTATGATCATGGCTTTGATTACTTCTGAATGCGCTAACTTGTGCTGACCTTGTTTGGGGATTATTTCATCGATAATCCGGCCTATCTCAAGTTCATCATATATTCCGGCGACGATCCCATGGTGGGCCACGATGGCAGACGAGACATTCATACTGCCTACCTAAGTTGTTATGCAGAAGTTAGCTAAAAATGTTTAGCTTCGTTCTAACATCTGCGGAATGTTGGGTAATAGAAAATACCCTGTCGTAATAATCTAAATCTTCCAAGGTTATCTGGCTCATTATCTGATCTTTCTCCCAAATTTCTATTATTACAGGCAGTGTTTCGGCTCTTTTCGGGATTTTTAAGGGTAGTTACCTACACAAAATTCAAAGAGATAGATTGTCTTATCATAAGGAAAATTTATTTGTTTTGGGGGTCTTCCCATTTCCCAAACATTTTTTGAACCACAGTCTTTCCCGCATTTGTGTCATTCTTTTTCACTCGGCCATCTATGAAAATATACGCAATCATTCCTATTACAAGACCGACCGGATAAATCCAAAAAAACCATTGATTCTGGCTAGTGCACGAGGCCATCTAAATTTGAGGGTAAAGCCTTTTCAATTTTATTCGTGCATCTGATGTCATGAATTGCCAATCCACAGACTTTTAATTTTCATTACGATTTTGTTCCCATTTTTTAGTCTCATTTCTCAAAGTCTCCAAATTTTTCATTCTTCGATCACAACATTGGCGAGTTAAAGCACTGAGTTCGATTTCAGCGATATTTAACCAACTTCCATGTTTAGGTGT
>CAIKOD010000085.1 GCA_903828975.1 uncultured Methanomicrobiales archaeon
TCACAGGTTGTCCTGTTAGGTCATCCCTATAAAGATGTTGCGATCTCCGCATATTACCAGGAGACTGACTTCCTTCTCGGGATTGCCGTTGAATCTGCAGAGAGACTCATTACTAAATATGGTCATATTGTTGTTGAAGGGGCTGGCGGGGCAGCCGAAGTAAATCTCTATTCACGGGATATAGCGAACATAAGACTGGCCGAAACCCTGAAGATGCCCATTATCCTTGTCGGGGATATTGAACGGGGGGGTGTTTTTGCATCCATATATGGTACCCTGCAACTCCTTCCTCCTGAAGTCCGGAACCTCGTAAAGGGAATTATTATCAATAAATTCAGAGGGGACATCGGAATTTTCTCCCCTGGTATCAGTATCATCGAGGACCTGACAGGGGTACCAGTCCTGGGAGTGGTTCCATATTGTGATATCCCACTCCCCAGTGAGGACTCACTTTCACTGGGGGATAAAAAAGCAGGACAGCATCCGGTCCGGATAGCGATAATACGCCTCCCCCATATCTCAAATTTTACTGATTTCGAACTCCTTGAACAACATGCCGCAGTGAACTATGTGGCCCCGGGAGAACCTCTCAAAGGATACGATTGTATCATCATACCAGGGACAAAGAATACCATTGAAGATTTAATGCAATTACAACGGAGTGGCGGGGCAGGGAATCTTACCCTGGCACGAAATGCGGGGGTACCGATAATCGGAATATGTGGGGGTTACCAGATGCTGGGACGTGAACTGCACGATTCGGGGGTGGAGTCACGTGAAGGGATATATCCAGGACTCGGGTTTCTCAACGGCGTGACGAGATTCATCAGCTATGAAAAGAATACCACACAAGTCCGTCATCACGCCAACCCGGTGCCCCCCATATTGTCAGGAATCGGGGAGGTAAACGGGTACGAGATCCATATGGGTATAACAGACAAAGGAGATGACCGGGAAGCCTTTGATAACGAGGGGGCCGTATCAGCCGATGGCCTCGTCATAGGTACGTACATGCACGGGCTTCTGTCCAATCCTGCTGTTGTTAATGCACTCCTTTCGTATCTTTATGAAAAGAAAGGAGAACCATTTCTGCAATTAAAAGAGATTTCATCAGTTGACCCATACGATCAGCTGGCCCTGCATTTTGAGGAGCATGTAAATATGAAAAAAGTGATCGAAATTTTTACAGAATATTAAAAGAATATCTATGAGAACTACGCTCACAGGTTGAATGTTTGAAAACAGGATGGATTTTCAGGACGGACCTGCCAATTCGGGGGCAATGAGATGCATACGACAAATTACCGGGGACTCTCAGTATTCTTGCTGATTATTACTTTTTTTCCGGAATATGCTGATATCAGAACTTCGGCCTGTTGAAGCAACAAGGGGATTTCAGCTGTTAATATCGTGAGACGTCCTTCGAGTGATGCCTTGCGCAATTTTACTTCTGCAAGTTCACTCGTTTTTTTATTGTAGAGCCGGTCCATTGATTCTTTCTCTTTTATGAAACTGCTTCCCTCTATTTTTCTGCGGGTCTCAGTCAATTGATTATCGGTGCTTTCGATCCGGCTGAAAATTTTCTGCATTTTCCCGGGCAACAATGCGGGGTTAGAAAAATACTGGTGCTCCTCCTTATTCTTAAGGGAAATATCTCCGCGCGTAACCATCACGATGATTTCAGGAAGTACATCATTCAATTCCTGACAAAGAACGGAAATTGCAGGAATTTCACTTTTTGAGAGCAGCGCTGCCAGTGTATGGGTCTTTTTCGCAAGGGCGACATTGCGGTCCTTCTGGGCAACTTTTTCAGCCCGCTTCAGCACATGAACAATCAATGTGCCTGATGCAGAGAACTCACCACGTGCTCGCTCGTGCTCCTCTTTCAACTCTTTTACTTCCACATGTAACTCATTAAGCTGTTTCATGCGGGGGTCCAGGCTTAAATAGCGGATTTCTTCACTTATGACCTTAATTTCACCCTGCAGTACCAGCGACCGATCGATAAGCTGGGGGTACTGATCCTCTGCCTGGCGAAATTCTTCGCAGGTATGAAGGTAAGACTCATAGATCTGCCGGATCTTGTTCAGTCCCTCCCCTTTACTACGAGCTTGTGCAATTGTTGGATTCAGCGAGTTAATTTCCCGCCCTACCTGGTCAATGGCAGCCCTAATAGCTTTCATCTCTTCAGGAAAAA
>CAIKOD010000086.1 GCA_903828975.1 uncultured Methanomicrobiales archaeon
AGGCTTGCAGTGACGTTAATTGTCCGTTTCACGGCACTTTGTCTGTGCGCGGCCAGGTGATCACTGGCAAGGTCGTGAGCGATCGTATGATGGGGACGGTAGTGGTAGAACGCCAGTACCTGCATTATGTGAGGAAATACAAGCGTTATGAAAAACGCAGTTCAAAACTCCATGCACATAATTCACCCTGTATACATGCAAAGACCGGCGATACCGTGAGGATCGCCGAGTGCAGGCCGCTCTCCAAGACTACCACATTCGTTGTCGTCGAGGTGCAGGCATCATGAAGGCAAAACAGTCAAAGACCCCGCGGGCACTCGCAACCGGGACACGACTCATCTGTGCTGACAATACCGGCGCCCGTGAAGTCCAGATCGTTTCGGTGTTCGGGTACCACGGTGTACGTCGCAGACAGCCGAAAATGGGCCTGGGCGATCTCGCAACCGTGAGCGTCAAGAAAGGTACGCCTGATATGCGCAGGAAACTTGTGCGTGCAGTAGTAATCAGGCAGAGAAAGGAAATAAGAAGGCCAAGCGGGCTGCGCGTTTCGTTTGATGACAATGCCATCGTGGTCGTCGATGAGAAGAATGAACCGCGCGGAACAGAGATCAAAGGGCCGGTCGCCCGTGAAGTGGCTGAGCGGTTCCCCAAACTGGGTTCCATGGCGACTATCATTGTGTGAGGTGCATCATGGTACGAATAATCAGCTCACAACCAAGGAAACAGAGAAAAATCAGGTACAATGCACCTGCACATGTCCGTGGGGATTTCCTCAGGGCACCGCTTGCAAAACCTCTCAGGGAGCAATATAAGCGGAGAAGTTTCCGTGTTGTCATGGGAGACACCGTCAAAATGACCCGGGGAAACTCTGCGGGAACGGAAGGACTTGTCGATAAAGTCTGCACCAAAAACTATAAGATCTGGGTGCACGGCGTTACCGGGACGAAGGCCGACGGAACTGAAGTTCCAAGGCCAGTAGACCCGTCGAATGTCCAGATTGTCAAGCTCAACTTAGAAGACCCGAAGAGGGAACTTAAACTTGCCGGAGGTAATGAATAATGTCAGAACACCTGAAGCGGTTCAAGGCACCGGATTCATGGCACATATCCAAGAAAACAAACACGTTCATTACGAAGACTGCCCCGGGTCCGCACAATGCAAATGCACTTCCGGTAGCAGTCTGGCTCCGTGACCAGATGGGATTCGCACGGAACATGAAGGAAGTCAAGCAGATCCTTCACCAGCGTGATGTAATTGTCAACGGGCGTGCCTGCAGAGACCCGAAGATGGGAATTGGCATCTTCGATATTATCTCGCTGCCAAAGATCAGCAAGTACTACAGGATACTCCGCGACAAGAACGGCCGCCACAAGACCATCGAGATCGATGCCGAGGCCGCGAAGACCCGCCTCTGCAAGATCAGCAACAAGACCGTGGTATCAGATGGAAAAATTCAGCTCAACATGCGTGACGGTTCGAACATTCTCGGGGACAATACCTACAAGCCAAAGGACTCAGTTGTCCTCTCAATTGACCCTGAGAGCCGGTTTAAAATTGTTGACCACTTTCCCTATGCCATTGGCAACATGGCAATGGTGATAGGTGGGAGACACTCGGGAAAAATAGCCCGCATTATTGCCATCACCGTCGTGCCAGGCAGCGTTACCAACCGTGTCCAACTCGAGGATGATAAGACAAAGGAGCACTTCGAAACTGTGGAGACCTTTGTGTACATGGTAGGCAGGGAAACACCCGCACTTGCTGAATGGGGGATTGAAGGATGAACCCAAAGAACGAGACCGATATCGAGAACCCGATGCATCAGCTCGATATCGATAAAGTCGTCGTCCACATGGGCGTAGGGGAGAGCGGGGAAAAGCTCTCAAAGGCAATCGATATCATGAAGACAATCACCGGGAACACGCCGGTCAGGAGCATTGCAAAGAAGACTCAGCCTGCATTCGGGATCAGGAAAGGGGCCCCTATCGGGTGCCGTGTTACTCTTCGCGGACCGAAAGCGAAGGCATTCCTTGAGACATCGCTCAATATTATTGAGCGGAAGATTGCCCCGACGCAGTTTGACCGCCGTGGTAATTTCTCATTCGGGATTGAAGAACACACTGATTTCCCAGGGATGTCATATGACCCGCAAATCGGTATCTATGGTATGGACATCAATGTCGTCCTTGCAAGGAAAGGTCTCAGGATCAGCAGGCGACACCATGAACAGAAGAAGCTGCCGGAAAAACAGCACGTAAATGTCGAAGATTCGATTGCGTTCCTGAAGACCCGGTACAAGGTGGAGGTATGATCATGGCTGGAGAACGCACGAAAAAATTCGGTCGCGGTGCAAACGAGTGCAAGATGTGCGGGCGCAAGCAGGGGCTTGTCCGCCGGTACCACATCATGTTCTGCAGGCAGTGCTTCCGGGAATGGGCCCCGAAGATGGGCTTCAAGAAGATGAACTGAGGTGATCATACAATGTCAAGACTTAACCCAATTGCAGATGGTATGAGCACCCTGAAGAATGCAGCCGACAAGGGGAGACCCGAATGCGTCATAGAACCAGCGAGCAAGCTTCTCGGGTCTATGTTCCGGATTATGCAGGACTCAGGCTATCTCACCGGATTCGATTATATCGACGATGGGCGGGGTGGCCAGTTCGTGGTACACTTAAACGGCCGTATAAACAAGTGCGGTGCAATATGCCCGAGATACTCAGTTCAGCTCGATGAATTGGAATACTTTGAGGAGCAGTTCCTGCCAGCCAAGAACTTCGGCATGCTCATTATCTCGACTTCACATGGTGTGATGTCTCATGAGCAGGCGAGAAAACAAGGCATTGGCGGGGAGCTGCTTGGATATGTCTATTGAGGTGCGCAGATGACGACAGTGAGAAAATACAAGGTGCCTGCCGGTGTGAAATGCCAGATAGAAGGCGTCAATATTCGCGTAACAGGCCCGAAAGGCCAGCAGGAGCGCAATATCCGGCACCCGCAGATCTCCGTCACCTGTGATGAGAGCGACGTAATCATTTCAACAGACTCAGGCAGGAAGGCGAACATCGCAATGGTCGGCACCCTTGCCGCCCATGTAAAGAACATGTGCATCGGCGTAACAGACGGATATGAATACCACATGAAAGTGGTATACAGTCACTTCCCGATCCAGCTCAAACTACAGGGTGAAAAACTTGAGATCGCCAATTTCCTTGGCGAGAAAAAGGCCCGGTACGCGAGGATTGAAAAAGGAGTCATCGCGAAAGTGAGCACTGATGAAGTCATAATCAGTGGGATCAACAAGGAATCTGTCGGTACCACCGCTGCGAACATAGAAATTGCCACGAAGATAAAAGATCGGGACCCCCGTGTTTTCCAGGATGGCATTTATACAACACGGAAGGTGTAGATAATGGTCAACGAGAAGAAGAGGTTGATCCGGGCCCGTGCAGATAAGAGTGCGAA
>CAIKOD010000087.1 GCA_903828975.1 uncultured Methanomicrobiales archaeon
CAACGATCAACTGATACGGATCAGGGCGTGATGTGCAGACGACGCGGCCCGGAGCCGGAGCGACCGGAGGGAGTGAGTGAGGACACAAGGAGGCAAACATGCCGCCCGTTTGTGTATATCCAATTAACCAGGGGACCTGACACACCCGGGTAGCATGTCCGTTGGCTTCACGGTGCCGACATTAAGGCCCTTTTCTTAATGAGGTACTATTGTGGCAGTTGAGGGTACGGTACTTTTCCGGGGTTCGCCCGAGCGGCCGGGGTCCCGCGGACCCCGAGGAGCTTACCCCGCAGTTGAAAACTTATGGTCTTCAGCATCGTATTTAGCACAAACTATTGCGAATCAAGAAAAATTATTTATCCGCTTTCAGGTCCAGCAGAAGATTCGAGTCCGATGTTTGACTAAAATTAAGGGAAATATTTGACTCTCTTTTTCTAAATCAAACGAAAAATGAAGAAATATTGATTTATTTATTTGAATGCGAGGGGTGGGATTCGAACCCATGAACTCCTAAGAGACTAACCCCTGAAGCTAGCGCCGTTGGCCAGGCTTGGCTACCCTCGCTCTCTTTAAAATTTCTTACATTAATTACGCGGAATACTACATAGACCTTATGCCGGGATCTATTATATGACCCTGAACCTATCGCCGTTGGCCAGGCTTGGCTACCCTCGCGCTTTATACACTACAGCTTCCTAGAAAATAAATGTAGTAGTTTCATTCAATGATACCATTACAATATTGCCTGGTCTGATGGCATGGGTTTTTTATCAATTGGAATTAAGACTCCGGGTTACCCAGTCCATTCTGGTATTTTTTCAATTCTGCTTCCCGCAACTCTTTTCTCCTTATCTTTCCTGATATGGTCTTTGGCAGGGAATCAGAAAATTCTATCAGCCTTGGATATTTGTAGGGTGCAGTGACATGCTTGACATGGTTTTGTAACTCTTTCACCAGCGCATCTGATGGTTTATGCCCCGGAGCCAGCACAATAAATGCCTTGACAATCATTCCCCTGACATCATCAGGAACCCCCACAACGGCAGCTTCCTGGACGGCAGGGTGCTCGATGAGGGCACTCTCGACTTCAAACGGACCAATACGGTAACCGGATGCCTTTATGACATCATCATCCCTGCCAATGAACCAGAAATAGCCGTCTTCATCCATATAGGCCTTGTCGCCGGTATAATAGAAACCGTTGACAAACACCTTTTTGTTCTCTTCATCATTGTAGAGGTACCCATCGAACATGCCTACTGGTTTCGGGTCTGTTTTAATTGCTATCCTGCCTTCCTGGTGGATAGCGACCGGTTTTCCATCGTTATCGTGGATCTTGATATGCCAACCAGGGGACGGTTTCCCCATGGAACCGAATTTCGGCTTCATCGACGGGAATGTCCCGATGCAGAGCACTGTCTCAGTCTGCCCGTAGCCTTCAAAGATAGTGAGCCCTGTGGAATCTTTCCACGCCTTGATCACTTCAGGGTTCAGGGGTTCTCCGGCACTGACACAATGTCGGAGCTCGGAGAAATCGAATTTATCAAGGTCTGCAAGGATCAGCATCCGGTAGATCGTCGGAGGGCAGCAGAAGGTAGTTATACCATATTTTTCTATTAACGGGAGGATTTCTGTTGCATTGAAGCGGCTCCGGATATCATATACAAAAATGCAGCAGCCTTCAAGCCATTGCCCGAATAATTTGCCCCAGGCGCTTTTCGCCCACCCCGTATCTGACAGGGTAAAGTGGACATCGGTTGAACGGACATCATGCCAGAACCTGGTCGTGACAATATGGCCGAGGGGATAACTGTGATCGTGAACCACCATTTTGGCCTCTCCCGTTGTACCTGATGTGAAAAAAATTACAAGCGGGTCTGTAGACTTCGTCTTTTTCATACCGGGAAGTGCTATGAGCTTTGTCGAGACTGGTGCAGGATAATTGAGTTCTAACGGGTAGCTTATCCAGCCGTCACGTTTGCCATCCATTACCATGCGACCGCAAAGTGACGGGCATTCATCGAAAATCTCGTCCACCTTGTCGGCATGTTCCATACTGGTGATAATCATCTTGATATCAGCAATATGGACGCGGTACTTCAGGTCTTTCGGTGTGAGCATTGTCGGTGCAGGGCAATATACAACACCACGCTTAATGAGTGCCAGGGTGAATATCCACCATTCCGGGACTCTTGGGAGCATGATCAGGACACGGTCACCTTTCGATATGCCGTACTTGATGAACATATTGGCGACCTGGTTCGAGAGCCGCGACATGTCCCAGAAGGTAAATTTTTTTTCCTCGCCGTTCTGGTTCACCCAGATCATTGCGATCTTGTTACGGTCATTTTTTGCCCATTCATCAACCACATCAAAGCCGAAGTTAAAGTATTCCGGGACTTTTATCCTGAAGTCTTTGTAGGTCTTATCGTAATCCATAATATTATGCAAATTAAGGTTATCCGGCTTTTCCCCTCTTGCATGTTCTCCCGACGGATGAACCCAGATGTCCTGGTTACCACCTTGTTTCATATAAGTGGTGCATGCCTCACTTATCCAATCAGACCGAGAAATACCCTGATTTTCTGATGAAGCATCTATTTTTTCCGTGAGCTGGTCATCCATCGTGACTGAGTAGCGCACCATACTGAACCGTTTCGTGGTGCACTAAAAGAGCCTTTCGATGTAATCATGCATCACCAGAGGTGAGATCAGGGCTTTATAATGAACCGAGGAAAAAAACGAAGAAACAAAGGGATTTGTTTGCGGGTGTGACATAAAACTGAACCGCCACCTTCTTCTTGTGGTTGCAGTCACATCCTGTCCTGTCAGCCTGTTGGTACCTTCACAGCATTGTCCTCCTGGGTAATCTGATTGATCTGGTTTTACAATTTTCCAAACCTTGTTAGAGAATATGGCTGTTTGACTATCTGATCCAAGAAGCATTCATGAAAAAGTCTGCCTTCGCCTGGGTTTCATCCGGATATTTTTATCATAAACCGTTATTATTCAGAAACTACACGGTTAATGCCGCACATTTGAAGTTTATGCACCAGGACATCATGGTATCCGGCTATTCGTTGACGGATCCATTAAGAAAGCAGAATCATTCCAGTAAATTAATATTAATACATTTTCAAGAAGAGATCATGTTCTCATATTCATCACACCCGTGGATTACAGGCCACGGCAGGCAAAAACCGGGAATTATTCTAATTCTCGCAACCCTGCTCGTAATCCTGGCATTGCTGCTCCCCGCTGCCACAGCGGCAGATATCAGTATGTCATCCAATAGCACCTCGGTAACAAATGCACTACCTGCTGTTACTTCGCTGCCACCGACAACAGCTCCTCCCATTCTTAAAGACGTAAACACCACCACTCAGGTAACTACAGCCCCGGCCACCATTGCAAAACAGGTGGTAAAGGCACCGAAAATTGAGTTCACCGCTACACCAGCGGATGGTATAGCGCCTCTTACGGTCACAGTATACCCGGTATTTAATCCAGTCGGGGGAGCCCCGCAATACCTCGTGCTTGATTTTGGTGATGGCCAGCAGGTGAATGATACCCTGAAAACCAGCTATGAGCATACCTACATGATAGCCGGGAGTTACACAATTACGCTTACCTCGGTAAATGCAGGAGGAAGTAACGTGGAAACCCTGCAAAGTCCGATAAGCGTACGCATCCCCGTGGCCGTGACAAGCGGGGCACCAACTTCCGTACCAACGGGAGTCCCGAACACAACTGCAACAGTTCCGGTTACCGCTGTGACCACCAATGTTCCGGTCCTGAATGCAACAGCAGTTAATACAACCATTCCTCTGCCTTTCATAGTAACTGTAGCCAATATTTCGGTTAATGATGCACCTTGCTTCTACCCGAATATGACACAGGCAGATATCCGGGCGACACCCGTCGAAGGACCAGCACCCCTCCGGGTAAATTTCTTTGACAATTCATCGTGTGCCCCGCCAATGGCCTGGCAATGGGACTTTGGCTCGCCGGTCAACCCGGGAATTAAAACCATGCGCGATCCGATAGTGACCTATGCAGAACCAGGGATCTATAACGTGACGTTATTAGTTATCAATTCGTTCAATAATAACAGCACTAAAACTCTCACCGGTTTCATCCACGTCCTGCCACCGGTCACTCCTGCTCCTTACCCCACGACAATACCAGTTCCAGTACCGGTCCCGGTAATTGTCTCTAACTTTACAGCAAATCAGACAACCGGCCCTGCCCCATTATGTGTCCAGTTCACCGATAGTTCGACCGGCCCCATCGCTGTCACATGGTTCTGGGATTTTGGCGATGGGACAAATGCGACGGTAAAGAACCCGGCACATTGCTATAATAACAGCGGCAATTTTTCGGTGACCTTAAAAACAGCCCCGGCAGGAGGCGCCCCGGTCACCAAAATAAGGGAGAACTATATCATTGTAACTTCAGGATCAGCCCCATTCCCTATGGACCTTATTTTCGTTGTCGGGATCATCATTGTTATTCTCGTTGTTGTCGGACTTTTCGTTATGAAGAGAAACGGTGGTCCACATCATGCGCACACCAGTGGACACCATGATGATACGATGCAGTCTGATAATGAGACCGCTGAAACCAAAGTTCCACACCACGGCAGGGACCTCTGATTTACTTCAATAACTTTTTCCGTGATAACAAGATTTTCCTTCCTTTTTATCCCCGGATTAGACCGCTGACACGAGTAACGACATGATATGGGAATCACCCCTGTTAAGATATCTGTCCGGAAAAATTTTTCCGTGATTTGCTAACGAATCAAATGCTCCCATGCCAGGCCCTGTCCTGTCCGGCGTCGCTTATCCGATTGAAGCGGAGTCCGGGTAGTCAGGATTATCTATATATTCAACAAAAAGCCCCACGGGCCGCGGGTCGAGCTTAATCGCGATCCGTCCCTCCTCACCCGCATTTACCAATTTCCCGTTATCGTCATGGAGCTCTACTATCCATCCGGGTGACGGTTTACCCATTGATCCGAATTTTGGTTCCATGCAGGGGAACATGCCAATACAACAGGCTGTTTCAGTCTGCCCGTATCCTTCATAGATGGGAAGTCCTGTTCCCTCCTTCCAGACCCTGATCACCTCAGGGTTTAAGGGTTCTCCCGCACTGCAGCAGTGCCGAAGTGCAGAGAGGTCAAACCTGCCAAGATCTGCAAGGATCAGCATCCGGTAGATCGTCGGTGGACAACAGAATGTTGTGACCTCATATTTCTCCAGAAGCGGGAGCAGCTCAGTTGCAGCGAATTTTCCGGTAAAATGGTACACGAAAATACAGGCCCCTTTGATCCATTGCCCGAATATCTTGCCCCATGCACATTTTGCCCACCCCGTGTCGGCAAGGGTAAAATGAAGGTCATTGTGATACAGGTCCTGCCAGAACCGGGCAGTAACGATGTGCCCGAGCGGGTAACTATGGTCATGGAGGACCATTTTCGGCTCTCCTGTAGTTCCCGATGTGAAATAAATCAGGAGCGGGTCTGTACGCCGTGTACGCTTCATTTCAGGCATACTCACCTCGTGGTGGGAGACCGGTGCAGGATAGAGGAGTTCATATGGGTAACCTGCCCATCCATCCAGTTCTCCATCCAGAAGAAACCTTGCAGTAAGTGTCGGGCACTGGTCACAAATTTCTTCAATTTTTGCTGAATTTTCGAGGTTGTAATGACCATCCGGAATTTCCCGATATTTACACGGTATTTGATATCCTTCGGTGTCAGCATGGTCGTACAGGGGCAGATTACTGCACCGAGCTTGATCAAGTCGATCGAAAAAATCCACCACTCAGGTATTCTCGGTCAGCATAATCAGCACCCGGTCAACCTTGTTGATCCCGTACTTGAGGAGAATGTTGGCGGCCTGGTTGGATTGATTTTTCAGGTCCTGGAAGGTGTATTTCTTCTCTTCACCCTTCTGGGAAACCCCAGATCATTGCCAGCTTGTTCCGGTCTTTTTATGCCCATTCATCGATCGCGTCGAAACCAAAATTATAATGTTCAGGGACTGGTATGGAAAACCGTGCATATTCTTCCGGATAACTGGATAGGTTGTTCCTTGAATCTGCCATGAGTATCTCATTAAAATATGTGTTTTTCGACTTTTAAATGATCTTTTCCTTCACGATGGAACCCCTTTTTTTGAGGACATAAAGGTTCTCCATTAGTATTATGATGCAAAAGCAAGCATATACTAATCAATGGACGATAAGCAGTACGCTTCATTAAAAATCGAGAATATCGTTGCTTCAGGGGCAATTGCAGATTCCATTGACCTTGCAGAGATCTCTAAAAAAATTGAGAACTGCGAACTCAATACAAAGCGGTTCCCCGGAGCAGTTTTTCGGATCGAAAACCCGAAGATCGCCTCGCTGATATTTTCATCCGGCAAAGTAGTACTCACCGGTATCCGGGACAAACAGGCACTACATGATGGTCTGGCACTGATAATCAAGTCCATGAAGGAGGCCGGAGTTAAGACCTATGATGAGCCCCGGGTGGCGATTACGAATATTGTCTGTTCGTATGATATCGGGAAATATATCAACCTCAATAAAGTCGTCATCACTTTGAACCTCGAGAATATTGAATACGAACCTGAACAGTTCCCAGGACTTGTCTACCGGATTAAGGACCCGAAAATTGTTGCCTTACTTTTCTCATCAGGAAAGATCATCCTGACTGGGGGGAAAAACCTCGAGGACATCAAGCGCGGCCTCGATTTCCTCGAGCAGAAACTCGGCAGTATCATGTAGAGCTGTAAATTTGCGAATTATTTTAAAAAAATTCACGATCAGACCTGTTTTAATAAGGTACCTGTAAAAAGCTTTGCTGATATGGGCTTTGTTGAAACCCTGCGTGTTAAAAAGAGGAAGGAAAAATATGTAGACGAGAGGGGGTTTCACAACTCCCTGTTCCACCTCCAACCAGGTATCCTTCGTTCAGGGTTCAACTGAAGGACTCCTGAAAAGTTCTGATATTTTACAACCACTCCTTATCCCAAAAGGGGTCGCCAAAGAGGCGGGACGGAGCCCCGGGAGCGTAGGTAAATTTGGGAATGGCCTAATCCCCAAGATAAGATTTGAGAGCATGTCAACAGAGCCCTGATCTGGCAATGATCAATTAGAAACCACCAGCGAAAACTACGTTTACACGTCCCATTTATTAAAACAAGGGGATTATTATACCTGATCTGGATTCACTGCCTTTCTATAGAATTTGCCGGATATGTTCCTTTCTCCTGTCAGTCCCTTATTGCCCTGCTCCCGGAACTATTCCGTACTTCCGGCAGAGAGCCTGCCATGCAGAATAATCGGATCTCCCCAGTACAGGACCGAGGGAATTCAGGCGGTCCCATTCGCGGGCATCATTCCATTCTTCGCTCACAGAACCAAGGGATTTCCCCTCACCCGCAGGTAATACTTCAGGGAGAGACCTGATCCGTCCAAATGCAGGGTAAACCCCGTTCCCGTCAGTGATAATTAAGGGGGTGGTCGTCTCGATAAACGCGTAGCCGGTATTTTTATATGCATATTCCGGGGCAGACCTGATCCCTACGGCGGTATGTTTCTCGGCATCAAAGTCCATTAACGCCACACCGTACCCCAGTTTGTGAAGTATATAGGCTAGAAGTACTGATTTCTCACAGCAGACGCCTTTATTGTCAAGCAGTGTCTGGTACGGGTACCTGATCTCCAGCGTCCCCGTATCAAGCATCTCCTGGTCATACGGGATCTGCTGCACAAGGCTTACGGCTATCCGTACCTGGTCATCAGGATCATCCGTTTTATCCCTGATGGCATCAACCAGGGGGACGAGAAACGGGTCCTGTACAGGCAGGTAGATAAATTTCCGGTACCGGTCTTTTTCTCCTACATAGCTATAGGGGTCCTCTTTTGCTATCTCTCTGGATACACCATGGTACAAGGTAAGGTCGAGCGTTCCGTGTTCTCCCCGCAGGACATAGGGAAACGATTTTGAAACCGCTCCCGTTTTCAATGCCATATATTGCTTTGGGATACCCCCCGAATCCTGGCTTACGGCAGGTACAGTAGAATACACGGGTGCAGGAGTCTTTACAATGACCTGCCCCTGCTGGACAGACGTCCCCCTTGCATCAGTTCCCGTACTGCCGGAAAACGGAAATAAGCCAGCCCCGCCAGTCCCGGTAATAAACGGAATGAATGCAGTCTGGGCAATAACCAGGACCAGGATCAATACAATGACCATTGGCCATCCCTTCAATGATTGTTTCTTCTTCCCGGGGATCACCTTCCTGGCATTCAGATTTTCCCTGGTATCCGGTGAACCATATCGGGCAGGTTGCCGGTAATCAACAGATGATGGAGGAGAAATCCGTGAAGGAATATCCCCGCTTTTCCCGGCATGGCTGTATTTTTTTGCTCTTTCAAAACAAGTGCCCGCTTCATCCGCGTAACCAAGGGCACGACAGGTCATACCCAGGTTGTACCACGCATCTGCATACAGGGGGTCTATCTGTACCGCTTCCGAATAGCAACGCAACGCTTCTTCATAGCGTTTCTGCTTATAATACACGTTCCCTTGATCCTTCCAGGCGGTAGCACCGGTATCCATTATTCCCTGCAGATACTCTTGTCTGATATTTCGTTCCGGAAAATTTAAACCCGTGGATAGGAACAACACTACCCGGGAATAATTACCAGTAGCGGTGGGTCCGTATGAAATTTCTTTCTGCTTTCAGTATCTCCCGGTAGAAGGCATCACCTTCAGAGAGTGTCAATAAGATCCTCGATGCGTGTTCAGGTCCTACACCTTTACCTGCCAATGCGATGACAGCCTTTTTCCCGCTTGAAAGGACAATATTTGCGTTCCTGTTCAGCCGCATTTCGATCGCACGTTCCTCAACCGTCTTTTTCTGCTTGATTGCAACGGCATAGAGCTGTTCGTCCCATGGTTTTAAGACGGCGATGAGGCGGGCATTGCACAGCGGACATACCGGGTTGTCCTTCACTCTTTCGACTGTTGTTTTGCTTTTCCATTTCCGGCAGTTCATACATGCAAGGAACACCTCCTGCTGCATGAGACGGCGTTTGAGCGTTGATATAACCGCCTGGTCTGCCGTAGGGGGGGGTATCTGGTCACGGGATGAGGTGAACAGTGCCTCGGCACCCAGCAGGCTGATTGGTCCCGTATGGACCTCGATTTTTCCGGAACGGACTTCTTCAACAATAGCAGCAGCACCGTCCACGTCCATGTAAACCGAGAAAAGTTCGCGATAGGCTTCATCCTGGATTACGGTATCTTCAAACATTTCGGTAAGACGGTGAATTGAAAGTCGTTCATAATCGGCATCCGGGTCGATTGCCCCGAATTTTTTCGCTATCTGGACCAGTTTCCACTTGAACAGGGCAGTACGCTTGAGGGCGAGCCCGAGTATCCCCCTGATATGCGCGGGTTCAAGTGCAAGAAGGGCTTCTTTGACATCTGCTGCCCTTATAGTGGATGGTAACCGGAGCAGTGCCCTGTATGCATCGATCTCAATTCCTACCGTTGTACCATATCGTGCTGAAATGAGGATAGACAGGACTCGGGCAAGGGCCTCGTTTGTTTTGTGCCCTGCACAAAGGTTAAGCACGACACCTTCGGGGGCGTTTTCAAGGGTAATACACTCGTCAGTCGGTACAACAGACCTGTTCTTATCCATCTCGGAAAGAAACCGCAAGACAACGTGACATACCGTTGTATCCTCCGAATAGGAGCGGATATCCCGTGTCCTCCGGAGACGCCCCTGTTCACGTGCGACTTCAAACGGTACGGGTATCTGCTCTCCCTCCCATGAAGGTAGTTCGCCTTTTGCAAATTTCGCAGGTTCAACTGTAATTCTTCCGTCTTCGATATCAAGGACCCGCCAGAGCTGGCCCTTGGTAATAAATACTGCACCCGTGTAGATCCATCCCACGACAAATGACTCGTCAAGCGTACCGACCGTCTTCCGCGAGACCATGTCAAAGACCGGCATCTTCCGCTCGTCATGGATCATCGAAAGGTTTCCGGCGAGGTAGCGCCTGGCCCGGGACGTGGTAATCACCCTGTCAGCATCCAGCCTGATCAGCCGGTGGTCTTCCATCTGGTCACATACCTTTGAAAGGAAGCCCGGGTCACCGGAAAAGACGGAAGTCCTCGTTATAATTGAGCTGATTTTCGATTTCTGGATTTCACCATATTCTACGGCCATCGCTGCGACCTGGTTGGCAAGGACATCAGCTGCATCTTTCGGGATCCGGACAGGTTCTATCTCATTTGCCTTGGCCTTCCTGGCAATAACAAGCGATTCGAGAAGGTCATCAAACCCGGTAGCAAATACAGTGCCCCGTGACACCGTGTTCAGCTGGTGCCCTGCCCGGCCAACTCTTTGGACCAGGCGTGCGACTTCCCGGGGGGAGCCAAACTGTAATACGTGACCGACATGCCCGATATCAATACCGAGTTCCATCGAAGATGTGCAGATGAGTGCCTTTATCCGGCCGGATTTGAACTTTTCCTCGGCTTCGATCCGTACTTCCCGGGAAAGAGAACCATGGTGGACTTCAACATCCCCCCTGGTATACAGGACATGGCCCAGCGCCTCTGCGGTGACACGTGTATTGGTAAAGACAAGGGTTGATCCATGGGAATCGATTGATTTGCCCACGGATTCCGCCTGGTGATCAAATTTATCACCAATATATTCCACCCCGATCTCGAGGTGTTTCGCGACCGGGACTGAAACAAGTGAGAACGGGCGCTGCCCGCAAAGGTAACGACCCACATCCTCCGGGTTTCCGACCGTCGCAGATAGTCCCAGTCGCTGGAATTCCCCGGCATACTCCACCAGCCGTTCAAGTGCCACCGCGAGCTGTATTCCCCGTTTACTTCCTGCAAGCTCGTGAATTTCATCAACTACTACAAAACGTACATTGTCCAGGTGCTTCCTGAGAATTTTCCCCATAAAAAGTGCCTGGAGGGTCTCAGGCGTGGTAATTAACAGGTCAGGTGGCGAGAGTGCCTGTTTTCTACGGTCTGTTGCAGTCGTATCCCCGTGGCGCACCCCGACAGAAAAACCCAGCTCCTTACACCACCATTCGAGACGCTGGAGCATGTCCCGGTTCAGCGATCGGAGTGGCGTAATGTAGAGTACCTGAAAACCGCCTCCGGGCAGCGAAAGCATGCTGTTGAACACGGGGAGCATAGCACTCTCAGTCTTACCGGTCCCGGTTGGCGCGATAAGGACCATGTGTTCTCCTGAAAGGACACGCGGGATAGCCTGGGTCTGCACCTCGGAAAGGTCCGAGAAGCCCCGTTTCCGGATACACTCCCTGATCCGGGGGTCAAGGAGTTCAGCCGGACTCATATTCCTCCACTGACGAAAGGGGCCCTATGTAGGTACCATCAGCCAGGTAGATTTCGCAGGACTCCCTGTCCATGCACCGCGAGAGCGGGGAGGTCGGTGAACCAGCGATCTTCAGCACATCGAACCCTGATAATTCGTTAAATGCCGGTATAAACAGCACCCTCGTTCCGGAACGACCATGCTCACCCTGCGCGGTCCTTTCCGGATATTCAGGCCAGGCCATCCCTTTATAGGGGGGCCGATTGGAATTAAAACCATCCATGGGAGTGGTCCCGGAAGGGGATAATTTAGGCCCCTTCTTTTTTCTCCGCATAGTCCTGGTTTTTGTTCCTCCTACAGGTAGTATATCAGAAGGAGGTAGTTCACCTAAAGGACCGGTGCTACCAGGTTCAGGGCGGACCAGAGGCTTTACTCTCGTAAAACATTCCTCCCTGATTTTCGCAAACAGGTAGGCTGGCGCACGCAGTGAGCACCCAACATCGTCCCGGAGGCATACAAGCGGGTGATGATGGCCGCAGACAATCAGGTGGCATTTAAGGGAGAGATCGGGATAGGTATGACCATGAAGGTAACCCGTACCGTCAACCAGGGCCCCTTCTTTTGGTAACAGTTCTCCATCCACGAGGAACCGTTCTATCCCGATATCATGGTTTCCCGGCACCAGCAACAGGCGGGATAAACCCCGGAGAGATGAAAGAAGGTCCGGAAGCTCACGATATTCCTGTCGTGTCGTCTGTGTAATACTGTGTTTGACATCACCAAGGAGAAGGACTATATCAGGGTCTGTCTCCCTGATACATGCGATACACTTCTCCTGTCGCTGCCGGCTCCTGCTTTTAAAATGAATACCGTGACGTGCAAGATCTGACTCAATCCCCAGGTGGAGATCTGCGATAACCAGCACATCTTTGGTGTTGCTGACAAGGAGAGCCGGACCGGACTCGATGAATTCAAGGTTCATAACAGCTTAATTGCACCTGCAGCAGGCTGGTAACATTCATCCTCTTCCACAAGCTGCCGGGCTGCAGCAATGACCTGGTCCTCGCGAATACCCTTGCCGGCTGCAATGGGGAGCAGTTCGGATATGTTGACACCCCTCGGTCCGCTGTGGGTTTTTATCAGCTCGAGCAGGACTTCCCGTGGATCGGGTACTACGATTGCACCACCGCTGATACTACTGACTTTTGACAGGGCTTCCTCAACCATATCAACGAGCGATCTGATTTGGACCATGCTTACGTGATAATGATTAATTGCCTGCCTGATTACCTGGTCATCCGTTCCGTTCCTGATAGCCAGCTCCAGGACTTCAAGCCGTGCAAGTGTCTGTTCGGCCGTGACGATAATCCAGGAATCACGAGTAGCCCGGTCAACAGTCCGGATTGTCAGGGGCCTGACAACAACTCCCTTTTTAATACCCCGTGAAACCTGTACCTCCCCGGTGACCAGGACAAAAACCGGCGGTTCCACCTTTTCAAGTACCGCAAAAACTTCCTCCTCCTGCTTACCTGTTGACAGGTTGAACATCCCGGTGGGGTCTGCAACCCACGTCTGCAGGAATTCCCCGGGTTTTTTTTCCACGCGGGTCAGGGCACCGGCCAGTAACAGATATGAACCACATGCCCCGGAAGGCGTAATCATTAATTGCGGGGACGGTTTCGATCCCGCATCCTTTTGCAGGGTTGTCCCTGACAGCTCGCCAGCAAAAATCCTGATAAGTGCCGTCATGTCCGGAATCTCCTGTCAAATAACCAGTAATAGTACGCACAGGTTGTAAAACTGATGATTTGTTTCCCTGTATTAAAGCTAAAATACCTTAACCATTGACAGGCAGTGGGGATCATGCTTTCCGTTCCGTTCATATTGTTAATATATAGTATCTTAGGCGTCAGTTGATATCCATTATGCTGAAGGCAATTGTTCAGGTATTATCCAGGTAGCAATATAGTACCAGAAATTAAACATAACGGGTTATTTTTAGCTCATGAAAATAATCCATCATTATTATCAATCATATTATATTATAGTGGATAAATAGTTGCTATTACCAGATATCACCCTCATATATCACCTTATTCGTTTATTGCGCGGTCAATAAACGCGGAATTATTCCGGATACAACAACTCTCCATCATGGAGGTAAATTGCGATTCCGGGGATTTGCAGATGAGACCTGACCCGTGAATTTATAAAGTTGACATTACCCTTAAATACTTTCCTATTCAACCTCAAACCACTGTGGTTTTTATGCGAACGAAAGGGCTAAAGATTGCGTTTCTAACGGTAGTCCTGATAATCAGCATCATATCACTGTCAGCAGCGGCAGCAGATGATGTAAAGGCTACGAATTATTCTTTCTTTACGAAAGGGAATGTTAGCGGCGGAAATACTACTCCGTCTCCGGTGGATCTCCTTCTCGGTTCAATAACTGGGACCGATGATGAGCGGGAAAACCTGGTATTGTTGGATGCGGATAATGCCAAGACTGCCTCCGGAAGCTGGATAAAGCCAATTCCGGTTCAATTCATCAGGAATGCAGGACAGGCTGGTGAAGGGGTACGGTTTGAGGTCATTTCCGAAATGGGTTCCATCTTCTTCACAGATCAGAAAACAGTATTTGCACTTTTCTCACTCACGGACACTCCTGGCAGTACTGAAATTTTCTCACAACAGTTTGTAGGGGCAAATGCAGCGCCGGTTGTTGAGGGGATCAAACCTCTTTCCGAGAAGGTTAATTTCCTTATTGGAAATAACCAGAATAATTGGCTTACCAATGTCGACACCTACCAGGGTATCCAGTATTACGACCTCTACCCTGGAATTGACCTGAAATACGAAGGAACCGATGGGAACCTGAAAAGCGAATTCGTGCTTGAACCAACTGGTGACCCGGCCCGCATACGGATAAAATATAATGGGATTACCAGTATTGCCAAAGGAAATGATGGGTCCCTCGTTGTCACAACACGTTCCGGTTCATTTACGGAACTTAAACCTGATGCATACCAGATGATCCGCGGCCAGAAAGTACCGGTAATCGTCAACTATAACATATTGTCGATAAATGAAGTGGGATTTGATGTAGCGGAATATGACAGAAGTCAGCCCCTCGTGATTGATCCGGTAATGACATATGGAATTTATCTAGCAGGAATTGGTGTGGCTGATGCGAAAGCCATTACCAAGGATTCGGATGGAAATGCGTATATTGCCGGTAAAACGTATACGGGGTTCGTGCTTTCAGGCTCGGGAGTAGCGGCAAATAGTACCGGATCAGATGCAATTGTAGTAAAAATCAATCCCGATGGATCTACTCCATTATACAGGACCTACATCGGTGGTAACGGAGAAGACAGTGCCGCAGGAATCGCTCTTGATCAAAATCGCAATGTATTCCTTACTGGTTCAACCAGTTCATCCGACTTCCCGACCATCCTGCCAATACAGGGATCTCTTAGGGGGACAACCAATGCGTTTGTCCTGGAACTCGGTCCGTCAGGGGATAAGATTATCTACTCGACGTACCTTGGAGGATCAGGGACTGATAACGGAAACGCCATCGCTATCGATCCGATGAATAATGTCTATATCGCTGGAACAACTACTTCAAATGACTTCCCGACCATCGATGAATTTCATCCATCAAGGTTGATGGGGTCCCAGGCTGCATTTGTTTCAAAAATTGAATCCTCGGGGTCAAGACTCGTCTACTCGGGATATCTCGGTGGAAATGCGCCTACAACGGGTGCAGGGATTGCCGTGGACAGTGCCGGCAATGCGTTTGTCACCGGTGAGACCTATGCATCAAAAAACTTCACGGTCGTTCACGCCTACCAGCCCATTAACAGGGGAAATGCGGATGCATACCTAATTAAAATTGCACCAAACGGTGGATCAGCAGTTTATTCGACCTACATCGGGGGATCCGGCTATGACAGCGGTGCTGCGATCGCCATTGACCCCGCAGGAAATGCATATATCACAGGTGCCACGGGTTCATCAGATTTTCCCACAAAAAATGCCGCCCAGCAGCACATTGGCGGTATTCTTGACGCATTCATATTAAAAATAAATCCGGACGGCTCACAGCTCATTTATTCAACGTATCTTGGGGGTATAGGAGTTGATCGGGGTTACGGTATTGCACTGAACGATTATGGGAATGCCTATATTTCCGGGTGGACTTACTCACTGGTATTTCCGGTTGTGAACCCCTACCAGCCCCGTTACGGCGGCGGTGCATCCGATGGGTTCGTGGCAAAACTTGCCAGTAACGGGGAATCATTTGATTATGTGACATATCTGGGAGGAAACGGTCGTGATCCTAGTTATGCAATCGCTGCCGACAACGATGGAAACGCCTATATTACAGGTGACACGAGTTCGACCAACTTTCCGATGGTAAACCCATTCCCAGTACCTCCGGGAGTACTTGCAGGGTATGTAGTCGTCTTGAGTGACCAGTTCATTCCACCAGGACCCCCGGTAGCTGATTTCTTCGCGAATACCACATTCGGGTTCAGACCTGCAACCATCGAATTTACTGACCGTTCCACCCGGCAACCGACCTCATGGCACTGGAACTTTGGAGATGGGTCAACTTCAACGTTACAAAACCCTGTCCACACCTACACACAAACAGGCCGGTATACGGTGGGCCTGACTGCCAGTAACACATATGGGTCAGATACCGTTGTTAAAGAAAATTACATCGAGGTCACCCCACCGATTGTTGGTGGTGATAAAGGGTACTATCTTGTTCACAGCAATGTTGAGGGAGCAACAGTCCAATTTGACGGTATTACTAAAGGAACAATCACCAACGGCACATTCCTTTTCGAAGTATATGTAACCGGGACACCTTTCAGGACGTTCACCGTTCAACAATGCGGGTACTTCTCTCTGACCCAGAATATTGCTGATTACCCGGGAAAGGGTGAGACAGTTAACCTGTACGCCAACCTCACAGCCCCGAAGGAACCCCTTATCGCCGATTTCATCGGGAATACGACATCTGGTGCTGCACCATTGTCTGTCGGTTTCACCGACAATAGTATCGGACACCCTGAGACCTGGTACTGGGCATTTGGTGATGGCGTTTCCTCTACGGAAGAAAATCCTGTACATTCCTACTCAACTCGCGGAACCTACAATGTCAGCCTGTATGTTACAAACAGCGCCTGTTACAACAATACAATGGTTAAAACAGGCTATATCAGCGTTACAGAAGCACCCGTCCAGCCGGTAGCGGATTTCACAGCTAACCCGACAACGGGCCCGGTCCCGCTTCTCGTTCAGTTTATTGATAATTCCACCGGTTCCCCGGATTCATGGAACTGGTCCTTTGGCGATGGAAACATTTCCACTGAACAGGACCCGGCTTACTCCTATGGAACCCCTGGTCTCTACAGGGTGTTACTGACCGTTGAGAATAAAGCAGGGAACAGCACGAAATACGTGAATAACTTCATCAATGTGACTGGTAACCCTCCCTGTTCTGACAAAGGTTATTTCCTCGTCCATTCGAATGTGGAGGGGGCTGCCGTATGGTTTGACCAGATCCCCGAAGGATTTATCACCAACGGGACGCTCCTTGTTGAAGTATGCATCAAAGAGCCGCATTTCACTACCATAACCGTTGAAAAAGAAGGCTATACTCCACTTACCCAGGAAATTACTCAATACCCCGAAAAAGATCAGATTATTGATATATACGCAAACCTTAACCCGGTGGAAGTCCCGCCGGTCGCTAACTTTACTGCAGACCTGACACACGGGGGCGTTCCCTTAACGGTGCAGTTTACCGACCTATCAACAGGAAACCCGACAAACTGGAGCTGGAACTTTGGTGACACATTGACATCAAATGACCAGAGCCCTGTACACACCTATACATCAGAAGGTATCTACAGTGTCACTCTTACCGCCAGTAACGGTGCAGGTTCCGGAACACTTGATAAACCTGATTACATCTGGGTATTCATGATTGTAGGGGGAGACAAGGGTTACTATCTTATCCATTCTAACGTGGATGGAGCGGCAGTATATTTCAATAACGAGTGGCCTGTTGGGGAGATTGAGAACGGGACGCTGCTTGTAGAGACATGCACTACCTGTACGCCTGTCTTTTCATTTACCGTTAAAAAATGCGGGTACTTTACCCTGACCCAGAACAATACTAAATATCCGGGCAAAGATGAGACCGTCGACCTGTACGCAAACCTTACAGCCCCGAAAGAACCCCTGATCATTAATTTGACAGGGAATACAACATCCGGGACTGCGCCGCTGGTTGTCGGGTTTACAGAGTCCGGTATTGGCATCCCAGAGACATGGAACTGGAGCTTTGGCGATGGGACATACTCTGAAGAGCAAAATCCGGTCCATGAATATACGGTAGTTGGATCCTACAATGTCAACCTGCACGTAACAAACACCGCATGTCAGAATAGTACGGACGTGAAACCTGACTATATTACCGTAACAGAAACACCAGTCCCACCGGTTGCACTTTTCACCGGCCAACCCAGGTCCGGAGGTCCGCCTTTAACAGTCCAGTTCAAGGACCTTTCAACGGGGAATCCCATTTCATGGTACTGGACATTCGGGGATGGCGGTAGCTCGATTGAACGAAGCCCCACATACACATATTATGGCCAGGACCGGTACAACGTTTCACTGTCCGTTTCAAATAAGCTCGGAAACAGCACGTTAATGATCCAGGACTATATTGATACTTCAGGCAGCCCGACACCTCCGCCCATTGCTGATTTTACTTCGAATGTTACGGGAGGGTTCATACCGCTTTCAGTACAGTTTACCGATCAATCAATTGGATACGTGGAAGTCAGGGAATGGAACTTCGGGGATGGGTCACCATTATCGACTAATCAAAACCCGGTTCATACCTACACAACAGCAGGACGGTTTAATGTCAGCCTGTACGTTCAGAACAGTGCAGGAAGCATGGTATCAACGCGACCTGACTATATCACGACGTCAGGACAGGTAAGCCCCATTGCAGATTTCACCACCAATACGACATCCGGACTGGTGCCTCTTGATGTCAGATTCACTGATACATCAACAGGGTTCCCGACCTCATGGGCCTGGAATTTCGGTGATAATTCAAGTTCTCCTGAAAAAAACCCGGACCATTCCTACGTAATGCCCGGCACATACACGGTTGCACTGAATGTCTCCAATTCGTATGGCAACAGCAGCATCGTGAAATCAGGCCTCATCAACGTGCATGAAGAACCAATCCTGTTCACGATTAATGCAACGTCAGGGCCCAATGGTAATATCAGCCCATATGGTAACCAACCTGCCTGGGAGGGGAGTAGTCAGGTATTCAGTATTATCCCGGACGCAAACTTCGATGTAATGGATGTCCTTGTTGACGGTGAATCAAAAGGCCCTATCACCAGCTACACCTTCTCTAATATCCAGTCAAATCACTGGATAGAAGCGACATTCAGGAGCACGGCCGTGACGACCTTTAATATCACGGCATCAGCCGGTTTGAACGGGGGTATTTCCCCGGCAGGCATCGTACCGGTACCTGAAGGAACCGATAGAACATTTACTTTCATGCCCAGTCCCGGGTACCTTGTTTCCGCTGTACTCGTTGACTCACAACCTTCCGGACAGGGTACCAGCTACACGTTCTACAATGTGACGGCAGACCATACGATCAGCGCATCCTTTGCAAAGGATTCCTACCAGATTGTTTCAACGGCAGGTATTAATGGAATGATTCAGCCAGACGGAACGACAGTGGTTGCATATGGCGGTACACTGAACTATACGATTACTCCGGAATCAGGCTACAGAGTTGACGATGTGCTGGTTGATTCGGTATCCAAGGGCCCCCTGACCACTTACCCATTCACCAATGTGCAGGACAACCACACAATTTTCGCATCGTTTGTCAAAGATGTGTATTACATATCAGCAACAGTGACAGGTCCCGGAACGATAACCCCTGGAGGCAATATCACGGTGCTTCCAGGATCAAGCCAGGTTTTCCATATCGAACCCTTATATGGAATCCAGCGTATGACGGTTGATGGTGCATATACCGATCCTGCGCTTTCCTATGAATTCGAAGATATTCATGCGGACCATACCATTGTTGTAACTTTCATGACCTCCAGCGGCGGTGGCGGTGGCGGCGGTGGAGGGGGAGGGGGCGGTAGTTACATTGCTCCTGAAGCTATAACTCCCGTACCTACCACGAACATTACTGGGGCTGATGTCCTGAAATCGGGAACAGAACCCTCTGATACTTCAGGTTCCGGTACCCAGGCCGGCACGATTCGAACGATAACCACAATGCCAACAGAACTACCAATCGATGTGACCACGGTCGTGACTACAAGCCCGCCGGTTGTCACAACGCCACCGTCAGGACCGGCACCCATATGGTCAAAGGTCCCGATGAACCTGCTCCTGCCGATCGTAATCATCCTGATCATTGTGGTGATTGGGTTCGTCGGGTACTATCTCTACTCACGAAGGAAGACACAGGACCAGTTCTTCGACGAGAAATAATTATCAAATTCTTTTTTTTTAATTTTTTTTACATTCTGATAACCGGTATAATTGTTACGGATTTTAAGGATGGCTAATTATTTAGCCTTGCCAGAATTTTTTCCCAGATCTCCTGCCATACCTGCTGTCCAGGAAGAGACCTGAATTGCCCTTTCATGCCTGGAAATACTTCCCGTATATTACAGGATATTTTTTCCCAGACTAATATCCAGGTCTATAATTCTGAAAGAAGAAAACGATTCAGATCATGCTATTTCACAGGGTGATCCTACCGGCATAAGCCCTTTTTAGACAAATACAAAAACAAAGACTTACAAAACAAGAAGACAGTTAATCACTGAAACGGGAGAAGCGGGGAATGGAGGAGAACAATACCATATGGATAGAAAAATACCGTCCGTTACGGCTTCGGGATATCGTGGGCCAGGACGAGATCATTGAGCGGCTTACATCGTATGTCGGGAACGGAAACCTCCCTCATCTCCTGTTCACCGGAAGTGCCGGCGTTGGTAAAACAACTGCCGCAGTATCCCTTGCGCGGGAGTTCTTTGGTGAGTCGTGGCACATGAATTTCAGAGAACTCAATGCATCTGATGAACGCGGGATAGATGTGGTCCGGAACCAGATCAAGCAGTTTGCCCGGACATCCCCGCTCGGCGGGGCCACCTTTAAGATCCTCTTCCTTGACGAGGCTGATGCCCTGACAACCGATGCGCAGGCGGCCCTCCGGCGTACGATGGAGAGTTATGCACAGACGTGCCGTTTCATTCTATCGTGTAATTATTCCTCCAAAATCATAGACCCAATCCAGAGCAGGTGCGCAATTTATCGTTTTAAACCCCTCTCAAAAGCGGCAATAGCAGAAGAGATCCAGAAAATCGCCCAAAATGAAGAGGTCATGGTAAGCGGGGATGCCATCGATGCGATTGTCTACGTTGCACAGGGGGACATGAGAAAGGCAATTAATGCTCTCCAGGGTGCCGCAATTATCAGCCCGTCGGTCACCGGTCAGATGGTGTATGCAATAACTGCAACCGCCCGTCCAGACGAGATTGACCGGCTCCTGGACCTGTCACTTGCAGGTGATTTTGAGGCTGCGGAGAATGCACTTTCACAACTCCTTCATGAACGGGGCATTGCACCCAACGAACTCCTGAACCAGTGCTACCGGACACTTCTCCGCCGGCCGATAGACCAGAGACTGAAGGTAACATTGATTGATTACATTGGTGAGACCGATTTCCGGCTCTCTGAAGGGGCTGACAGCGATATCCAGATGGAAGCACTGATCGCGAAATTTGTGATGGCAACCACACAAAAACATGGGTAGGGTTGAGGTCATGACTGGAAATAATGGGGGATTTTGCAGAAATGATCTCATTTCAGCCGGCCTTCCACAAGGAGAACTGAGGAATCTCCCTGTTGGTAAAAAGACCAGTAGGAGCAGAAAGCTGGACCGAATTCCCCCGTTTAGGTCATCCGGAAATTGTACCCTGCTATCATTGGTTGTTAGAGGGGTGACCCATGGAGGAACTTGAGGCAGAGATTACCAGCCGGGACGCAGAATGGTCAAGGTTCTTAAAAAACAGGTATAAAAAGCAACTTGCTGAATTAACCCGCGAGTACCCGTACCGCCGTTCGCTCCAGATTGATTACCGGGAGGTGGAAAGTTTTGGAAAAACCGGGATCCGGCTTGCGGATGAACTGCTTGACAACCCGGGAAAAGTCCTCGCCGATGTAAAAGATGCGATTAAAAACCACCAGTTGATCAAGACAAAAGACGGGCGCGTTGCCGAACATATCAATATCAGGTTCGTAAACCTTCCTAAAAAAACCGGTATCCGGCATATCCGTTCAGATGACATCAATAAGTTCATCACGGTCGAAGGGATCCTCCGTAAAATAACGGAGGTCAGGCCGAGGATCGTCAATGCAGTTTTCCGCTGTCCCGGGGGCCATATCACGGAGAAAAAGCAGGGCTACGGTCAGTTCATCGAGCCGGACGGGTGTGCAACAGACGGCTGTACGTTTAAGAAACTCGAGCTTATACCCAAGCGATCGTGGTTCGTTGACTCCCAGAAGATCAGGATACAGGAACAACCTGAAGGGCTCCGCGGCGGCGAACAACCGCAGACTCTCGATTTGGACGTTACCGACGACCTTACTGGAATGGTTGCACCCGGGGACCGCGTGGTGATGAACGGGATCCTCCGGTCGATGCAGCGCATCACACACGGGAGCAAGCACACAATTTTTGATATCTACCTCGAATGCAACTCGATAGAAGTCGCGGAGAAGGAATTTGAAGAAGTTGAGATCGACGAGAAGGCTGAAGAGGAGATTATCGCTATCAGTAAAGACCCGCAGGTCTACCGGAATATCGTCAACTCGATCGCCCCGACCATTTACGGGAACGATGATGTAAAAGAGGCAATAGCACTCCAGCTTTTTGGTGGCATTATGAAGGAGATGCCCGACGGGAGCCACCTCCGGGGTGATATACACGTCCTCCTCATCGGTGACCCGGGTATCGCAAAGAGCCAGCTCCTGCGGTATGTCATCAAGCTATCACCACGGGGCATCTATACAAGTGGTCAGTCCTCTACGTCTGCAGGTCTTACCGCAACCGCTGTCAAGGACGAATTTGGCGACGGAAGGTGGACACTCGAGGCAGGTGCCCTCGTACTTGCCGATATGGGTGTCGCAGCAGTCGACGAGATGGACAAGATGCAGAAGGAGGACAGGAGTGCCCTCCACGAGGCAATGGAACAACAGACTATCAGTGTTGCGAAGGCCGGGATCACGGCGACGCTCAAGTCAAGGTGTGCCCTTCTTGGTGCAGCAAACCCGAAATACGGAAGGTTTGATGATTTTGCCCCCATATCAGACCAGATAAACATGCCCGCCTCGCTGCTTTCACGTTTTGACCTGATTTTTGTCATGACCGATAAGCCGGACAAAAAAAGGGACAATGCCATAGCAAACCATATCCTTAAGGCACACAGTATCGGGGAACTAATCCAGCAGCACCGGAAAAACCCGATCGAAGGGGTGGATGATGACTATATCACCGAGCAGTTGAAACCTGTGACTCCTGCAATTGATCCGACATTATTTCGGAAATATGTCGCCTATGCAAAGAGGACTTGCTACCCGATCCTTTCCGAGGAAGCAAAAACCGCTCTGATCGCGTATTACATGAACCTGCGTGATATCGCTGATTCAAGTAAACCGGTACCGGTCACAGCGAGGCAGCTCGAGGCACTCGTCCGTCTTGCAGAGGCCAGCGCACGTGTCCGTCTCTCGCCGAAGATAGAACAGGCCGATGCAGAACGGGTGATTAAGATTGTTGATGCCTGCCTCCGGCAGGTGGCATATGATGCCAAGAGCGGTAGCTACGATATCGACAAGATGATGACCGGTTTCTCAAAAGGAAAGCGGGATCTGATACGGATGATCAAGGAAGCGATAAAGAGTCTCGCTGATGATAATGGGCGGGCCTCACGCGAGCACGTGCTTGACAACCTCGTCCAGAAGGGGATCAACCGAGATGATGCACACAGGCAGCTCGAGATGCTCCTAACTTCAGGCGAAGCAATGGAGCCGAAGTCCGGAATTATCAAATTAATCTGACAACGATTAAGACCTGGGGGATGACACTGCCAGCAGATCTGGAGGGAGCAACATGACAACAGACCGTGAACTTGCAATATTCGAAGCTGCAATCAAACTTGGTGCACTGTACCACCAGTGGGTGGGGACACCAGTCTCGCGTGCCTCAGCCGAATTACTCGAAAAAGCAATCGAAAAAAGTGTCATACTGCAGCCATATGTCGAAGAGATCTCAGTAAGGCTCGACCGCTCACTGATGACACCGAATGTGCACGGGTACAGCGAGGTTGCAGGCCTGATGTTTCATGTAGAAATTGTCACAAGGGTGGGGTTTTCCTATTGCCGCGCGAGGCTCAGTCCGAAGGACGATTACCCTTACATGGAGATTGTGGAGTGCGATTGAAGCCGGAAAAAACACCCCTGACTGACGACCATATTCATATTGACCCGGTCAACGGGAGGGGTATTGAAGCTGCAAAGGACTTCATGAGGGCCGGGGGCACCCACATGTTTCTCGTCTCTAAACCATCCTTTTCTCTCGGTGTTCACCCGAAGCGGGGATCCGATTTCTGCACGGTTTTTGATGAAACACTCCGTATTGCTGATAAAATACGGGAAACAGGCCTTGTAGTTTATCCGGTGCTCGGGGTCCACCCGGCAGAAATCACCCGGCTTTCCGAAAGGATGACTCATGAAGAGGCTTCGATCATTATGATGGATGGACTGGACTTTGCGGCACGGTATGTCACTGAAGGGGCTGCTGTGGCCCTTAAAAGCGGAAGGCCTCATTACGAGGTCACCTCAGAAGTGTTAACGTTATCAAATGTTGTCCTCTTCCATGCATTCACACTCGGGAGGGACTGCAGGTGCGCGGTGCAGGTACATGCGGAGACAGGACCGTGTGATGATATGATTGCAATGGCAGTATCTGCAGGGATGGACCCGGCCAGGGTGGTAAAACATTACGCGTCCCCTGAAACACCACTAATCCCATCCCTGATGGCAAAACATGAGGCAATCCCTGCTCTTTGCAGGGAGGGGCGGATGTTTACCATGGAGAGCGACTATATGGATGAAAACAGCAGGCCTGGCGCGGTAATCGGGCCAAAGTCAGTGCCGAGGTTTACAAACCGTCTCCTGTCAGAGGGACTTATTACCGGAGAAGATATACACCGGATCCATACTGATACACCCTCTTGGGTGTATGGTGTGGAGATCGTTCTCTGAAATGCTACAGATAATATTTTTAATACACGCCTCCTCCCATATCTGATCAATGTATTTAAAAGTTCATCGGGCACCGGATGGTTCAACCGTGATTGCGGTCTGTGACCGTGAGCTGCTCGACCGTAAACTCAGGCAGGGAGACCTGGAACTCCATGTCAATGAATATTTCTATGGTAACACGCCAGCAGACGAAGGTGATGTAACCCGGGCAATCCAGGACGGGGACCATATCAACCTTGTTGGCGAACAGGCAGTGGGGATCGCAATCAACCTTGGACTACTCGAGCGTTCAGGGTGCCTCGTGATTGAAGGTGTCCCCCACGCCCAGATAATCAGGGTATAACATGAGTATACAGGAATGTATCTGCCCCCGGTGCGGTGGACCGGTTGAAGGGGAAGGACTATGCGGTCGTTGCAGGGGCTCTTCCACTACCTGGGTCACCTTTGATCCAAGGGTAACAAGCGTCCACTGCCCCACATGTAACTCCCAGAAGAATGGAAGTACCTGGACAGACACCGAGCGGGGCAGGGATGAAATCGGGCCTGAAATTGTCCGGGCTGCGGTCCATTTTCATCCAGACATCAGGTCATCTTCCATCAGTATGGTAATCCATGACAGGACCCTGAACAGGTCATATGCCGAAGTCGCTGTTACCGGTGGACTGTACGATCAGGAGGTTCACGCAAACGCTGTCATTGAGATCGTCTGGCAGAAGGAGCAGTGTAACCGTTGCAACCGGATTAGCGGGAGTTATTATGAAGGGCTTGTACAGGTCAGGGCACAGAACAGAAAGCTCCTGCCGCATGAATCCCTCCTTGCACAACAGATTGCAACTGAAGTGGAAAACGGGATGCAGGCAGGCGGTGATCGGCTTTCCTATATCTCTGAAATGGAAGAGACGAGGGAGGGACTTGATATAACCATCGGCTCCCAGCAGATAGGACTGGCAATTTCCCAGGCAGTCGTACAGCGACTTGGGGGGCGTTATTCTACGCACCCCAAACTGATCGGTGAAAAGGCAGGGAAAAAATTGTTCAGGGTTACCTACTCGGTACGGCTCCCACGGTATATCCGCGGGGACGTGGTGAGAATTGGGAGGGGTTACGGTCAGATAATGCAGATAGAAGGTCAGTATATACGTTATTTAGACCTTGCTAACGGACAGGCACGTTCGGCAAAAGAAGATGATTTTAGCCTGTTAATCGGAAATGTCCGGGATGCAGCAGAAGCACTCATCGCGTATGTCGATGGTGATGTCCTCGGAATCATCGACCCGGGTTCAGGGATAACACGGGAATGTGCAGTAGGCCCATGGAGGACCGCAGCTCCGGGCCAGCATATCAGGGTACTGAAAGACCAGGACATTATGGTACTGGTTGGATAACATGGTTATGCGCATACGTGTAGTACCGTTGGCAGAACTGGCATCTGCCAGGGAGAGCGACTGGGTAGATACAAGCAGAAAACCGTATGTGACCGGAGAGGCTGCCTATGTCCCGGTCCGTGAAGGGTATGCGTCTTCCGGTACCCTCGCTCCCCGCTACCGGTACAGGGGCAGGGGGTACCAGATGATCGGTCCGATTGCAGTGGTACGGGGAGAACGACCGAAACCTGAAGAAGTGACGCAGATTGTTGACTGGCAGCACCCGAAAGGTGTGGTATGGGTCAGCTCACATTCCGGGGTCTGCAGGGTCCCGACAACAGAAGTCCTGTATGGCAGCACAGGGGATGTAATTCACAGGGAATCGGGGATCTCCTTCTGCATCGATCCTTCGAACGTGATGTTTTCACAGGGTAACAGGACTGAAAAGATGAGAATAGCATCACTTGTCCGGAATGGGGAACGCGTAGCAGATATGTATGCCGGGATCGGTTATTTTACATTACCCGTTGCAAGGGCAGGGGCAATTGTGCACGCGATGGAGATTAACCCGGTCGCATTCCGGTACCTGGAGAAAAATATCGTGTTGAACCAGTTTTCAGACAGAATAATGGCCTCCTGCGGCGATTGCCGGGATCTCCTTTCCGGAGAGTATGACCGGGTCATCATGGGCCATTTCGATTCAGCAGCTGCACTTCTCCAGGCCCTTTCCCATGTTCACCCTGGTTCGGTCCTTCATGTCCATTCAGCAGGACATCAGCCACACGATATAACCGGGCAGTTGAATGCCGCGGGTTTTGAAGCCGAAATCTCAGTCAGGGTAGTAAAGAAAACAGGTCCGCACTGCTGGCACTATGTTCAGGATGTGACACTGGCATGAGACAGGGTGTATTGAGGGGCAAATGTATCGTACTCGGTGTAACCGGAAGTATCGCGGCTACAGAGGTGGTCAGGCTCTGCCATGAGCTCAGGAGAGAGGGTGCAGTGGTGCAGGGGGTAATGAGCCAGGCAGCCTGTGGGATTATCAGCCCCGATGCACTTACGTACGCCACCGGTAGAGAAACAATAACCCGGTGTACAGGCATGGTCGAACACGTGGAATACTGTGGCGAGGGAGGAACAGCAGACCTTTTTCTTATAGCACCCTGTACGGCAAACACTATTGGTAAGATCGCCTGTGGAATAGATGATACACCCGTCACCACGTTTGCTACGACCGCGGTTGGCCAGGGTATACCTGTTGTCATTGCACCTGCCATGCATGAAAGCATGTACCGGCACCCTGCTGTAACTGATAACCTTGACCAACTTATGCGTTGGGGGATTGATGTAATTCCTCCAAGGATCGAAGAAGGGCGCGCAAAAATTGCAGGTATGGAAGAGATCGTACTCCATGCAAAACGGGCACTCGGTGGGAAGGTACTCGCAGGGAAACATGTCCTTATTACCAGCGGCGCATGCAGGGAACCAATCGATGATATCCGTGTGATTACGACCCGTTCAACAGGCAGGATGGGGAGAGCGCTTGCACTCGAGGCGTTTCGGCTTGGTGCAGAAGTGACCGTTGTCCACGGGGACAGGTTTCCCTGTATTCGGAACATTACCGTATCAACGGCGGATGAAATGAGGGCCGCCGTGCTGGACGAGTGCACCACGGGAACCGTTGACTTCTACCTGAGTGCTGCGGCGATCTCTGATTTCTCACCCGATCGGATGGCTGGCAAGATTCCAAGCGGAAACCCCGTCACACTGCATCTCAGTCCACTACCAAAACTGCTCCCGCAGGTCTATATGAAAGGGAAAGACCAACCTGTTACGGTCGCATTCAAAATGGGAACCGATGGAGAGGCACAGGCCCGATCAATGGTGCAGGAGGGGGCCAGTATGGTCGTGGTCAATTCCGCCGATATGATGGGATCAACAGGTGGGGACTTTATCCTCCTTTCGGGGGATAACAGGGAAGAACTACGGTGCACCAAGGAAGAACTGGCAGAGGAACTATGGAAGAGGCTGCTGTAGCCTTCTGCCCGGGGCATATCTCTGGTTACTTCCGGCCGGTACGTGGAAATTCACTGAAAAAAACCGGAAGCACCGGGGCAGGAATCGTTATTTCAGAAGGTGTGACAGTTCTGGTGAAACCGGCTGACCACACAGATGTGGAAATTACCAGGGTTGACCACCAGGGATCGGTTATTGAGCAGGTACAGAATTCTCCACCGATCGCATACCTGATGGAGACCCTTCGGGTAACTGCATCTGTCAGGACCCGCTGCCACCTCCCGATCAGTGCCGGTTTCGGTCTTTCCGCAGCTGCACTGACCGCCTCTGCAATGGCAGCGAACCATGTGTTCGCTCTCGGATATACCAAAACGGAATGCTCCATGTTTGCCCACGAGGCAGAGATACTGCATAAAACCGGGCTTGGAGATATCGCGGCCTGCCAGGGTGGCGGAATTGACTGCAGGAAAGGCCCGGGTATTGACGCTGATATCGTCAGGTTAACGGGTCCGTTTCCCCCGCTCTTCGCAGTCACGTTCGGACCCCTCCCGTCTCCGGGAATACTTGGGTCTCCTGCGGCCATGGAACGGGTCACCCTGGCCTTCCCGGGTTCATGCCCGGGATCAATTGAAGAGTTGCTTATGCTTTCACGTGAATTTGCGGAAGAAAGCGGGCTTATCACACCTGATGTCCGTTCAGCCCTGGACCTCTGCGATACCGAAGGCGTTCCCGCAAGTATGACGATGCTCGGCAACGGCATTTTTGCTATCGGAGAGAATGCATTACCCGTATTGTCTGGTTTCCGCGGTTTTTTCTCTCTCCAGGTCGCAACGGGCGGGCCACGCCTCCTGGAGGTGGATTCATGGTAATAGTTCATTCACTGACCCGTCTGTTCCGGGACAGGCAATTTCAACCAGGCATGCCAATGATAAGATCGACAAAGGTTCCTGAACGATTATGACAATTCCAACAGACCATCCCCGTTACGGGTCTCTTATAACCCGTGAACGGCTCGCAGGATTTTTACGGGAAGGTATTGTTTCACCCGAAGGCCTGACTGCTCACGGAAGAGGGGAGGCATTTGACTACCTGATAGGGGAAAGAACAACAGAAAGTGCATTGCTTGCGGAAAAAACTGCTGCTGCACTACTCAGTTCATCACAGCACCCGGTCATCTCAGTCAATGGGAACACTGCGGCACTGGCCGCACGCGAGATCGCCCTCCTGCAGCAGGCTTCCGGGGCAATCGTTGAAGTTAACCTGTTTCACCGCTCTGAAGAACGAGTCCGGAAAATTACTCACCTTCTCGAATCATACGGGGCAACTGTGTTAACGGGAACGGCTGAGCGGATCGTACCACTTTCGCACGACAGGGCATTAAGTTACCCGGACGGGACCGGGAAAGCCGATGTAATACTTGTCCCCCTGGAAGACGGGGACCGTTGCGAGGCACTCCGGAAGATGGGAAAGACGGTAATTGCAATCGATCTCAACCCCTTGTCCCGCACTGCACGGATGGCAAACCTCACCATAGTTGACGAGGTGACCCGGGCCATCCCCATGATAACAGGGTTCATTGGGACACTACAGGAACCGGAGATCTCCCTCCTTTTAAAAACAACGGATAACAATTATTTCCTTAAGGAGGCAATGAAGGAGATGAACAGGAGACTTGCAGATGCTCTGGATTGAAAAATACCGCCCTGCCGTATTTGAGGAGATTGTCGGGCATGAACGCGTAGTACAACACCTTGGGTCTTTTGCTTCCGGCGGTTCACTTCCCCACCTCCTGATCAGCGGGCCTCACGGCACGGGAAAAAGTGCCGCTGTAGAGTGTGTGGCACGAAGACTCTACGGAGATCACTGGGTCGAGAACTGCACCGTGATACATGCATCAGACCTCTTCCTCCTTGGAAAAAAATATCTTGAGGACGATGACCGGTATGCACATATTTACCGGAAAGACGAGAGCCTGATTAATAATTTCAAACATATAATCCGGTGGTATGCTTCGCTTCAGCCCCTCAATGCACCGTTTAAGATGGTGGTCATTGATGATGCCTCAGCGCTCACCCATGATGCCCAGTCTTCACTCCGCCGGACCATGGAACGGTACAGCGGGACCTGCCGGTTTGTTTTTTGCACCACACATCCGGCAGCAATAATTCCGCCGATCGCGTCCCGCTGTATCCCCTTCTTTTTCGGCCCTGTCGCCCCTGACCTCGCTTCAGCCCACCTGAAATCGATCCTTGCAAAAGAAAAGCCGGGGCGGTGTTGCAGCGATGATGAGATTGACCTGATAGTGCAGGACTCAGGGGGAGATCTCCGGAGATCGGTAATGCTCCTCCAGGTTGCAGCCGAATCGGGTGAACCATTCGACCTCGCAAAATTCAGGGAGACTGAGACAGGCATGGTGGCAGCAGCAATATACTCTGCCATTGCAGCAGGTGACGGGATTTCTGCTAACAGGCGTATTGAATCACTCATGATTCAATACGGCCTTTCGGCCGGCGAGGTACTTAAAGAACTCAGAAAGGTTCTGAAACGGGAATATAATGACCCGCGGATAGCCTGCGCACTCGCTGATACCGACTACTTGATAGGCCACTGCAACAATGAATATATTCAGCTCAATGCACTTGCAGCGAGGATAATTGACGAGGTTTTCGGGTGACGACGGCAGTTCATAAGGTCAGGAGCCATTACGACGAGGTGGCAGAGGTCTATGACCACCGTTACGATGCGAACCGCGGGAAATTCTATTATAATAATATCAGCCACCATGTAATGGAAAGGTTTCAAAAGGGAGGCAGACTCCTTGACCTCGGGTGTGGAACAGGACTCTTTGTCCGTCATTACGTGAATGAAGGGGGTGAGGCGGTGGGTATTGATATCAGCCGCGGGATGATCGGAAAAGCCTCTGATAAATGTGGCTCCAGCGATTTTACCATTGGAACTGCCGAAGTACTCCCCTTTCGCGACGGTTCATTTGATGCTGTTTCAAGCCTGCTTTCGTTTTCCTACCTGAAACATCCGGAAAAGACGCTCGCTGAGACCTACCGGGTACTGAGGCCCGGTGGTTCCATCGCCATCTGTACACTTGGCATTAACCTGTTCACTCGCGGTCTTCCGGCAATATACCATATTAGCGAGGCGATGAACCTGAAAAAGGCCTGTTTCGGGGCATTCGGAGAGCGGTATTACTCAGTCGAGGAGATGGAACAGCTCTTATATGAGGCAGGGTTTATCGAAGTGCATGGAAAGCGGTGCTCATTTGCCCACTATAACCTTGCACGCCCGATATACGATATTGCAAAAAAAATAGAACCCTTTGTTGAACGGAATATACCATACCTTGCCTACAATATCTGTGCCAGTGGCAGAAAAACGTTTGAAGAAGGAACAGAATCACCAAAAAAGCTGGAAATTTAAGAGGATTCAGGCTTTATCCGTTCAATAACACGCTGTTTTTTATCAATTGCTGCATCTGCTGCACGCCGTACTTTCATTTTCATCTCTTCAAAGTCGCACCGTTGTGATTCGACCACTTTTTTCAGGGGTGTATACGCGGCCTCCCGGAACCTGGGGGTGAAGTCCTGTTCAACGCCATCTACAACCAGGACAGATTCAGGCTTGCCCTCTTCGACCCTTCCTATCTCTCTGATGGTTACACCCGTGCCACGAATGATATCGGTAATTGCCGGCACTGCAGAGCGGGGTGCTGTTATCAGTAATGCATCAAGGGAGACCCCCAGATAATCGATTGAAAGTTCTAAAAGCATCTTTGCGACGGCGGGCTCTACAAGAGAGCCCACCTTGGTTTCTTCGATTACTATCCGACACCCTGCGGTCTCCGCCATCTCGTACACATCCCCCCGGAGACCTCCGTTTGTTACGTCTGTCATTGAATGGATTGATATAAGGGCATCACTTGCAAGCAGGGCTTCTGAAGCGAGGAGGAAATTCAGGTTAACCGTCGCATCGACAACCTCCGGAAATCCAGAATAGAGTGCTGCAGTTGCTATCGTCCCTCCACCTGCCCCCTCAGTCATCAGGATGACATCACCAGGCCTTGTCTCTTTCCTCGCAGTGAGGTGCCGGGCAACCCCTACCGCCCCGACGCAACCTGTCATGCGGCTTCCAAGGACCATGTCCCCGCCAATGCGGAGCGTTGAGCCGGTCACAAGGGGAACATCCATTACTTCGCCGACTGCAGTGATACCCGCCGTGTAATCAAAAATTTTTGCAACATCCCCGTCATCTGCCACATGGATATCAGAGAACAACATGACCGGATGCGCACCCATCACATACACATCCCTGAGAGTTGCCCGGGTCACGTGAAAGCCTGCGAGGAATGGAAAATCTGACAGGCGTGAGTGCATCCCGTCAACAGTACAAACAATATACGGACCTTCTGCCCCTGGTTTCGAAACCTCACTGGTCTTTTGCAGGTCATTTTTATTTACTGCCTTCCCCCGGCTGCCCAGGAGCACTGCCCCGGCGTCGTCCATCTCATCGACACCGACTGAGGCAGAGGTTCGCCCGATAATCCGGGCTATCTGCCGGTGTGCAAAGAAATCACCTGTGCCCCTCGACCCGACACCTAAATCCCCCATCCTTACACCGGACCGCTCATACGAAAAAAAGTCCCCGGTAAGGCCCCGTGTATTTTCCACTTCCTGCATAACCGCACGGGCAAATGACTCCGCATAGGCGGGCGTGACTGATTTAATTCTCTTAATGTGGCTGGCGAGTTTTATAACGATATCATCGTTGCAGAAACCTTCATCCATCCGGTGCCGGACGAACTCCTCAACATCCATGCACACTGGTTTGCCGGAGAGCGATAAATAGTGGTGTGATCATCCTTAATTATAATATCATCCACCGGGTAACAAGCCATGGCACAAACGAATTGGATCATATTATGATAACCATGTTGAAAAAAAACTAAATGTATAATGCCATGCCAGTCCTGATTTAATCTGCAGAAATTGGGTATAATATAACTGTCATAATAATAATTGATTATATAATAGCTTCTTTAGTTACCCTTATAGTCGATAAATATATATTAATAATAGAGAATAATAACTATTATTAATTACCTATTAACCATCAGCAGTAAAACAATTAACATATTTTAACCAGATTATCTGTATAATCAACCTCTGATCCGCAATAGCGCAGATTGACCCTGAATTATGAATATACAAGTAATATTGCCGGGAATACCCCTGTACCCATCGCTGATGTTGTACGGAATGAGAATTTACCCGGATAAGGACGGTCCCTGACCGTTTAATCCGGCTATCTGATCGTACATACCGGGTATCGATCTTGGGTATATATGCATGGCATACACTGTTGGCAAATATTCATAATAACAAATCTGCCACCAATAATATGCCCTCAATACGAGGGAATGGGGGGAACATCCATGCAAAAATACATTCAGGAAATCAATGATAAAGCCAGACCAGAACGGTGGCAGTCTGTGGTCGCACTGGAAAAGATGGGGAGGCCTGCGGTGGAGTACCTTGTGCTTGCACTGAAGGATGAAGATAAATGGGTCCGATATGCGGCAGCTGATGCTCTGGGGAACATCGGTGACCAGTGTTGTTTTGACCATCTTATCGGTTCATTACAGGATAACGACCAGGACGTAAGATTTGTCACTGCGGAAGCTCTCGGAAAACTGGGGGATCCGAAGGCCTGCAGTGCGTTGGATACCACATGCAACCAGGATAACGGATATGTTAAAATTGCAGCTGAAGAGGCCCTGATAAAGTTAAACCGCTGACATCCGGGCTTTGTAACCTGCAGAATGCATCCTCTCTTTTATTGAAACTGCTGCAACGATACCATAGTAGGTTCTAAATAATTCCGGGTTATAGATGAACACAGGATATCCTCCTGCAAAAGGCATTTTTTATCAATGAAAAAACTGATTATTCCCGACTCGCAGAAAAAAAACTATTCCTCCGGTTTAATTAACAGGGCCATGAAGGAAAATTTCAGAGGATATTCCAAAATAGCATTAAGGGTTCTACCGGCTTTGTTGAAATCCGCTCAATCTATCTTGCACATTAGGTTATTCCAAAATTTAGTCACGCTCCCCCTGTCACACTCCCGTTAAGATATTCGTGGGCAGGGTTCAATTTGGGCATTCAAAGAAAAATTTCATAGATTTGGATATCATATCCTATCCCAACCGGCGGAGCCCCCGGGGGTGAAACCCCCTCCTGTCTGAGCAGTTCTGTTAACTATTTTTATTCTGCAAAGAATTTCTACAGTGCCGTTCTACCATCATGTGAGATAAAAATCTCCCGTTTTCACGTACCATAACCGGGATAATAAGGATGCAGCACTACCTGAATTAAAAAGGGCGACTCAATAATGTCTTTATGGATTGGTCCCGTTCGTGGTGCAACTACTAAAATTGAAAATGTTTGCGGGGTGGAATAAAAATTTATCCATCATAATTATTTTGCGTTTTTATTCCGGTCATGAACCCTTTGGACAAGTACATAGCCGTTTTTTTCACCATCAGGGCCCCTTATTTCAGATACCGTTGCTTCTACTGTCAGCCGGCCTTCATTGGTGATCAACGAGTACCGGAGGAGAGAATTGCTTTCTTTTTCTGTATCTGTAATAAAATCAAGAACAATTTTCCGGTATTCTGGTGCGATAATGCTGGAGATATGTCGGTCAATTACTTCTATTTCCCCCATATTCCCGATTAGTGCAGCCATGGCAGTATTTAACCTATATATTTTACAGGTACTGTCAAGCACTATAACAAGGTCAGTCGAAGCGTTCATTGCATTAAAAAGGACGGCCTGTTCGTTATTAATATTTTGAAGCCTCTCTGTTTCTTTTACAAGGTTATCATGGAGGACCCGCATCCCTTCCATCTGCGACCTGGCAATATCACCTGATACTCCATGGGCTTTATGGAGGGACTCTTCAAACATTTTCAGTGCACTAATATCACGGATTGTCATAATAGCCCCATTACGTATACCGTCTTTATCGAGTAACGGAGATGCCTTTTCAAGAGACCCGCTCTCCTGTGAGCCCTTCTTTGCGAGGAGCCCTGATTCATGGATAAGGTTTGTCCCGAGAATTGTTACACCGGGATAGTGATTACGGACTTCATCCACGGGTAGATCGAGGAGGTCTATCAGGAGCGGGATCTCCCGGTTTTCCTGGCGTAACACCTCTGCATACCGGTCGGTACCGATGATGATTTCCCTCTTCACTCCGGTGAAACCTTCAATAGCCCTGTTCCAGGCGATTACGTGGTGCGATTGGTCAATGACAAATGTCGGGTCAGGGAGAAACTCGATAATGTCAGAAAGCTCCCGGCCAGTCGCGTTCAGTTTACTCCGGAGTTCTTTCAGTTCTGTTATATTTACAAATGAAAGGATAATATAGAGGGGTTTTCCTGAAGCGTCAGTGATGCACCGGACTGTCAGTTCGGTAATAGTAACCTTCCCTTCACGGTCTTTCAGCCGGACCTCTCCTTTCCAGCCATTCTTTTTAAAACTCTCTACCCTCACATTTTGTAATTCCGCAAGTATTGAAGCATCCCCGTGAGTAAAATGGTCAATCGGGTGATAAATTACTTCATCCAGGGAACGGTACCCAAGAATGTCAACAAATGCCCGGTTCGCGTAAATTACATTTCCGGCAAGATCAAGTATTACAATGGCGTTCGTTGCTGCGGAAACTGCACTCTCCTTCAGGAATAATTCATGTTCCGCCCGTATCCGGGGGGAAATATCCGCAAACATGGCCATCATGCAGATCGGATTTCCGGATGCATCCCTGACCAAGCTCGCTGAGAGCTGGGCATCCAGCCGGGACCCATCCCTTCTTCTTGGATGAATTTCTCCAATCCAGCCACCTTTCTTTCTTAAGGCCTTTTTCACTTCCTCAACGATTTTTAATTCAAGGGGGTCCTCGTGGGCAAAAAGTTCCATGGGTTGACCGATGACCTCTTCAGGTGACGTGTAACCAAACATCCTCATGAATGAACGGTTCGCAAATGTCACGTTACCATCCATTCCTGCAATAACAATACCGTTTACTGAGGACTCAATTGCATATCCCTTGATGAGAAGGTCCCTCTCATCCTGTTTCTGCCGGGTGATATCCCTCGAAATGCTGGATACCCCGATGATATGCCCCTCGTCGTTCCGGATCGGTGAGAGGGTAAGTGCAATATTGATTAATGTTCCATCTTTTTTCCTCCAGACGTCCTCATGACTATTAATATGCTCCCCCTGACGTATCTGCTCAAGGACCCGGAAGAAATATTCCTGGTTTTCAGCCGGGATTAGCAGTGAGACCGGTTTCCCGGTAATCTCCCCTGACGTATACCCATACATCTTTTCTGCACCGTTATTCCAGGATATAATTGACCCATCAGGAGATTTGCCTATAATTGCCTCTTCAGACGATTCTACGATGGACTTATGGATAGCCCGGATTTTTTCCACATCCATGCGGTCGGTAATGTCTTCGTAGGTGATAAACTGCCTCGCGCCTGATATAGAAACTGCCCGGATTTCGATCTCCCGTAACGATCCCTCTTTTGATTTTATTACAGTGCGGATCTGTGTCACCTCCCCGGCAGCCGATGTATATAACCAGCGCATACGGGTCGCTTCCATCTCATTACGAAGGTTTTCATCCGGGTAGGCACGGACCTGCCATTCCCTGATTGTCGGGAGTTCCTCTTTCGTATACCCGAATACCTCGGTAAACCGGTCATTAAGGTAGGTAATTACCCCTGAACTTTCAACAATACTTATCGGGAAGGGAGAATAATCGACAATTTTTCTGAATTGGTCTTCATTTTCCCGGAGGGTTTCTTCAGCCAGCTGTTTCTGTAGCACAATTGATGATTCCCGGATATAGGTCTCAAAAATATCTACATTGTGAGGTGTAACTCCTCCTTTCATCAGGAGGGCAACCCGGCCGAGAAGCTTTTCTTTTCTCGCAAGTCCGATCACGTAAATTCCGGAAATTTTTAACTTTTCTTCTAGTACTGAACATACTTCGGGAGGATATGAACGGTTAATAGCCTCGTACAGCGATGCATCAATCTTTACCAGCTTCCTGGAAAGCAGGTTTGACATTGGGCGGTCAGACATCGGATAGGTCATCCCTACCGGGTCACGGCCCACAAGGGCAATAATCTGTTCTCTTGCCTGCTCATCAAGAACAACACGTACAAGAAACTGCCCGGTAATCTCGTCATAGGAATGTACGACGACCACCGAGTCAGGGACCAGCTCTAATGCACCTTCTCCTATCCGGTTGAAAATGTCATCTTTCCCGGCGATATCAACTAACTCGGTGGTCCTCCTCGAGAGCATTTCAAGGCCCCTGATATACTCTACGGCCTTTTCTTCAGCTATGATCCTGTCAGTGATATCACGGCCGACCGACTGGTACTCAGTGACATGACCCTGATCGTCGAAAATAGCCCGATCACTCCATTGCTGCCAGCGGATGGTACCATCTGTCATGATAATGCGGTGATTGATACTCTGAACGGGGTGCTCAGGGGTCAATGAAGCAAAGTGGGCCCTGACTAGGGGACGGTCTTTTTCGGGTACATCCGGAATGAACACGTTATTCAGGAGATCCTCCCTTTTTTTCCCAAAGTAACGCAGATATGCTTCATTTACGAAAATGTGTTTACCACCAGGGAGAAAACGGGAGATGAACTCGGTCTGGTCTTCGACGATATTCCTGTACCGGGCCTCACTGACCTTGAGCTGGCGCTCGTATTCCTTTGTATCAGTCACGTTTTCGAGGATAATGGTGACACCCCGGGCCCCCTCTTCAAAAACGGTAGGGACCAGTTTCACCCTGTAATACAGTTCCGCAGCGGCACTTTCACCCGTTACAGGACGTTTATACCGGATATTTAGCGAAACCTCAGTTTTTTCAGGGGATTCCTTAACTGCATCAGCAAGGGGCAGCTCCCTGACAAACGGGATCGGGATATCCGGGAGTGGTGTGCCGATAATGGCTTCCCGGGTCATGGTAAAGGCTTGAAGAAAATTTTCATTGACCTGCATGATCCGGAGGTCTGAGTCTGTGATGATTACCAGGTCTGATGACAAGGAGAGCATTGCAGAAAGAGGCACCCTTTGCGAGAGGAAATAAATTTTTGCTGTCCCGTAACTCCGCATTTCGACCTGGCCGGAGACAAGGAGGAGGTCAAGGTACTTCGCGACAGAGTTCCGGTTCATCTTCAGGTTGTGGGAGATATCCGAGATGCTCAGGCCTTTCGGCTTGAACTTAAGGTGGTTCTTGATTCTCGCTATCTTCTCCTGCTCAAGGATCATTACATCGTGTTAGGGTGCCCGGAGCTATAAAGTGTTGTGATATCACCTGAAGCTGGATTGCTATTTACCATTATTTTGGCTTTGTTGAAACCCTGCGGGGTCATAAAAAAGAAGAGGGAAATACGAATACGGGAGGGAGTTTCACCCCCTCCCTGCCTCACCCCCATTAAGATATTCTTCGGGCAGGGTTTCCCGAAAGCACATTAAATTCAGGGTATTTTTAGATAGTCTCAATCCCAACCGGGGTCGCCACAGCGGCGGGGCGGAGCCCCGGGAGCGTGGGTTAATTTCGGAACAACCCGAAATCGCTAGAAATTATCAGAGCATTTCTACAGAGCC
>CAIKOD010000088.1 GCA_903828975.1 uncultured Methanomicrobiales archaeon
AAATAAACGGACCCAGCGGGAATCGAACCCGCGTCCTTGGGTTCGAAGCCCAAGAGGATGTCCTCTACCCTATGGATCCAGCCCTTGCATATTGCAATCGCAACCTATTAAGCATTTTTCTACCGACTGAGTAATGATGATTCTCTCCGCCCACGAGATAGCGAAAAGACTGTATGAATCAGGGTGCATCAACGACCGGTCAGACAGTTGTATTCGTGATACACCTGCGAACGGTTGTCATGACACCGGGGCACCGGAGGGTGTGGCTGATACGAATACCACCACCAATCCTTCACCGGCAGGTGGAAAAGACCTCATCATCTCCCCCTTCTCCGGGGAATGCCTTCAGCCTGCATCCTATGACCTCAGGGTTGCGCATGCCACGGTCCTGCCCCCCGGGGCATGTACTCTTGTTCCCACCCTTGAGTGGGTGGAGTTACCTGCTGACCTCGCAGCAACGCTCCGGTGCCGGTCATCATTTGGCCGGAAGGGAGTATTAATAGCCGCGGGTTTTGTCGACCCTGGGTTCCGGGGGCAATTGACGCTGTGTCTTATTAATATGGGGGCCGGAGATGTTCACCTGTATCAGCATAACCGGGTCGTCCAGATGATTATCCATGAAGTGAAAGGTGGAAACAGGCTCTACGATGGCAGGTACCAGGACAGTCATGGTGCAATCCATTCGAAGGAGAAGTAGATATTTCATAATATTTAAGCCGTTTTGGTTCCCTGTAGCGGATCAGCCAGGACCAGGGGCACAAAAGGTTGATCCCGCCAGCCGACAGATCAACTATTAAGGAATAAATCCAGAATTAACAAGGATAGAAATATACGTAACGTGAATATGGGGACGTCAATGAGAGCCGACAATGGATCAGGACCGGATTTGTGAGGCCGTATGATACGTACAGAGCGTAAATATATCGAGATCCTCCGGATCCTGAAAGATCACAGTGATCCTGTTGGGGCCAAGCGTCTCAGCGAGATCATGGCTGAACGCGGGTTCATCCTTACTGACCGTGCAGTCCAGTATTATCTTCAGTACCTGGACGAGATGGGTTATACCGAGAAAGTGGGTAACCTGGGACGTGTTCTCACCGAGGCCGGGATCGCGGAGACCAATAATGCCCTTGTAGGGGACCGGATAGGTTTCATCATCTCAAAACTCGAACGGCTTGCGTTCAGGACCACCTTCGACCCCGAAACTGCAACCGGGGATGTTGGCTATAACCTTTCAATCGTGCCAAAAGACCAGGAGGAACTGGCGATTTCGGTCTTTGATGAAGTAATAAAGGCAGAATGTGGTTTTTTTAGATCCTACCGGATCGTCGATCAAGACCCGAGGATCCCTTCTGACTCCATTGGTATCATGACGATCTGCAGTATCAGCATGGATGGCGTATTCCAGAGAAATGGCATCCCGGTAAAAATGGCCTACGGTGGCAGGGTATCCATCGAAAATGGAACTCCGACCGCTTTCCTTGACCTAATCGGTTACCGTGGGACTACGATCGATCCCCTCCAGTTATTTGTTTCTGCCGGTCTGACGTCGATTCGGACCCTTGTCCGTACAAAGGCAGGTATAGGGCTTGCCAATGTCCGTGAAGTCCCCTGCACTGCAGAAGAACGGGTAAAAGAGCTGATCATTTCGATGCGGAAATGCGGTTTTGTCTTCCCGGTCCAGATGGGGAATACAATCCTTAACCTCCAGCCGAATCCGCACCGGATCTCAATTGCGTCCTTCAGCGGGATGAATTTCATTGCGAATGCAACAGAACAGGGTGTCCGCATCACCACGGAAATCGGTGCCGGCAATATCAGGTTTTCGAAAATTGTCGATATGGAGTAATGGTTGTGACCGGAATGGTCCATAATTTTTTCATCGCCCTGTTGAGGCTTTTGGCAGTCTCCTGAATTTACACTCCAAGTCAACAAAGCGCTTTTAGTGTTTTTCATCCATCTTTTTCAGATCTTCTCGGGCCCGGGCGACAACCGAGGCGAGGTCTGTCTTCGTCTCTTCTTCTACTGGTGGCACAGGTCTGTTTCTGGTATTTAAAGGGGAATTCTGGTTATTCTCCCCATCACCCGGGATAACATCCCGTGTCGCGGTACCTGGTATATGGTGCGAAATTTCAGGAATGACTGCCCTATGCTCCTTGTTATCCGGAAGCGGCGCATCGATCTCGTGCACAGGGGGCGTCTCCTCATCTCCACCGGGTAGTGCAGGGGTGCCCTGAACCCCCGGGTCCCTGGCCGCCGGGGTCTTGTTCCTGCTAAAAAACGGGATACTTTTTACCGCCACACTGTCCAGTACAGGTTCTGGTTCTGAATATTTCTGTTGCCCGCGTTCAGGGATACGGGTACGAATGAATGCATGGATGTTCTCCTGCCCGGCGCTTAGCGTACCTGCGAGGGTGCCGTGGAGGCCGGTTGCTTTCTGCACCCCGGCACCATGGTCCGGCACCTGGTACGCCTGCTTGTGCCACTCCCGCTCCCATCCGGGGTTTTCAATCGTGTAATCACCCCGGATTCCCCGGATCTCGTTAATTCTTGGAATATTGGAAAGGCCGGCAAGGATGATTATAATGGCAATATAACGGGTATTTTTTACCGGGTAATCCCCGGACCGCATCTCCATACCCGCTATACTGCGGTCAATCCATTTTCTGACGGTCATGAAACCTTTCATGCTTATAGCCTGTGTGGGCCCGGCGACGAGAATGAGGGCTTTTTCTGCGCTTGTTAAATCGCACGGGACAGAAATATTCTCATATATTGCCTCTTTCGCGAGGTCAACCAGCCTTTCGGCCTTTTTATGTCCGGATTCTACCTGTGTCCCCGAATGGTGGAACAGGCTGCCGATATGGAATTTCTCCCCCCCGGTATCAGCTGCGGCATATCCGATGGCAATAAACCCCATCCCCCGGATTGTATTGAGGATTTCCCCGGCGTCAAGGACTACTTCCCCGGTTTCAATCGCCCCCTCTTCGCTGATCTCACCCGCCCGGAGCAATAACCCCAGGCGCCTTGCGATACCGGTATTCTGAGTTTTATATTTCACCTGCCTGTCATCAGCAGATCGTGTTTTGAGTGGTGGAATTAGTTTCTGGTAGGCTGTATTCTGGTTCTTATTCACATCTGCCCCTACATGGCCAGGCAGTTTTTCATTATCGAATATGATGATCCCTTCGACCAGCGGGAGAAGCCGGTCAATATCCTGCGCTGCCTTTGCAGAAGTCTTTCTCCCCTCCCCGAGATCAGGCAGGGTAACAAGTGCGAAAACGGGCTCAACTACCACTGACCTGACCTTTTCCAGGATGGCAACTCCCACGCCAGCCATGGTACCTCCTGCCCCGGTGCAGAGAATAATCGCGTCCTTGTCGCCGGTATCGAGATTATGGAGCAGGTTAATGATCTCATCAGTCGTTATATCATCCGTAATATCCTCCGTCTGGAGTGATACAGAGGGGAAATATATTCTCTTCCCTACGGGGATGTGGGCAAGGTGATTGAGTGTACCGGCATCGCGATCAATTGCAATGGCCTCCACGCATGAGACCTTACTGAACTGGTGATCCTGGCCATAGAGCATATCTGCTATCCGGCATCCTGCACCTCCAAGTCCGATCGCAAATATCCGCATACTGACCTGTTCCCTCTGAATAATTTCCCCTGCACGCAGGTCCGGGTGGTGCCCGGATGTCAATTGCCCCCTTGTATTGTCCGGGGGCCACTTCCCTGACCTGGGCAACTGTTGGCAATCCTGAATATCAGTACAAAGAAAATCCGGGCTCTTACTTCCCGTGAATACTATTCTTATCCAAGATTTTTAACTAATCTCTTAAAGTGTTTGTGATAGGTCAATGCTTCCCCTGCCACATTCTCCGGTTTTTTCCCTATCTTTTTTCGTGCTGCTTTTTTTCCAGTGTTCTCCAGGAGAAGATTATCCTTCCCTATATCCGGATATGCCCTATCTCACTGCGTTCAGGATATTTTTACATGGCCCATGCTCCCGGTGCGAATGGAAACTCGCCGGAATACGACAGGCCTGTTAGTAATTGCACGTTGTGAAGAATGGAAAATAATAATTTATTTAAACGCACGGGCGATAGGTACACAGTGAGGTGAATTAGCCTTGACTTATGGAATAGAATTTGTACCAGGAAATGTTAATGTCAAGCAGGTAGTTAATTTCTGCAAACTCGCAGAGTCAAAAGATATTGACTTTGCATGGATCACCAACCACTACAACAACCGCCACTGCTACCCCACGCTTGCAGCAATTGCACAGGCAACAACCACCCTGAAGATGGGACCGGGTATCATGAATGCGTTCACCGACACTCCGGCAGCAATGGCATCCTTTGCCTGCACCTTAAACGAGATTTCGGATGGACGTGCTGTAATGGGTATTGGACCCGGCGACCTCTCAACCCTTCCAAAGCTTGCAATAAAGCCCGATAAACCAGTTGCGCGGCTGAAAGAAGCAGTAATCCAGATGCGGAAACTCTGGGGAGGAGAGGAAATCAAGAAGTCCGGCATGGAATTCTTTGACTACGACGGTGCCAAGCTGACCGGTGTGAACCTTCCAGGAAAGAAAGGTATACCCGTCTATATCGGTGCGCAGGGCCCGAAGGTACTCGAACTTGCAGGGACTATCGGCGACGGCGCATTAATCAATGCATCAAACCCGAAGGACTTTGCCATTGCAATCCCGATCATCAAGGCTGCCGGTGAAAAGGTCGGCAAGAAGGGATTCGATATCGGCGCCTACACTGCCATGTCCATCGATATGAACGAGAAGAAAGCCCGAAATGCAGCAAAAATTGTTGCGGCATTCATCGCAGCCGGGTCACCGCCAGACCTCCTAACCCGCCATGGTCTTGACCTGAACAATGTTGCAAAGATCAAGGACGCACTGGGCAAGTTCGACTTCAAAACAGTGGGAGAACTCGTAGGCGACAAAGAGATCGATGCATTCACGATTGCCGGAACACCTGAAATGGTAAAGGCAAAGTGTGCAGACCTCACTAAGGCAGGGGTTACCCAGATTATCTTCGGCTCACCACTCGGTCCGGATATGACCACGTCAATCCGGCTCCTTGGCAAGTACGTTGTATAAGGGTCTTAAAAACCAATTCCTTTTTTTTTGAAAATTTCCGATCGAGACTATTAAATTTCCGATTATCCTAATAGGCAGTATATCAGCCATGTTTACGATACGGGAGTTACAACTTGAAAATTCGGTCCTCCAGTACCGCAAGGAGAAGCTGACCGGACTTCGGTGCAGGATCAGCCCGGATCGGACCAAGCGGGGATTAGATGTGCCCTATTCTTATTCTCCTGACTCGGATGGCTGTCCATTTTGTCCGGACAAGGTATTTTCAGTGACCCCTGAATTTCCCGGTGGTGGGCGGATCTGCCTTGGGGAGAGTATAACGTTTCCTAACCTGTACCCTTTTGCCTCGTATCACACGGTTACTGTAATTACATCTGAGCACTTTGTGGAGTTTTTTAATAAAAAACAGCTGTCTGATGCATTTATGGCCCAGGTATGTTCGTTGTCCAAAGCAGGGGGCTATCCGAGCATTAACTGGAATTATCTGCCGTCAGCGGGTGCCAGCCTTGCACACCCCCACCTCCAGGGGCTTGCTGATGAACAAGCGCCGGTAGTTGCCGGGATGTATATGAATAATGGTGAGCGTTACCTGGAGCGCCATGGCAGGTGTTACTGGGATGCATGGAGGGAGCACGAAGAAGGGTCCGAACGGTACCTTTTCGGGGATGAAATATGCTGGACCGCACATGCAGTGCCCCTTGGAGAACGCGAAGTCAGGGGGGTCCTGCCGGTGGCAACCCTGGAAGATTCGGAAACCTATCTTGATACCCTTATTGAGGGTATCCTTTCTGTTATCGGCCTCTACCGGGACCTTGGTACCCACGCCTTCAACCTCTCATTGTTCTTCGACAAGTGCGGTTCAGAACGTGGATTCAGGGCATTCTGCTCGATTATTTCGAGGATTAACCCGAACACCCGGTCACTTGCGGATTCCGCATTCATGGAAAGGCTCCACCTCGAACCTGTTATCCTTACGCTCCCGGAAGACCTTGGAGCCTGGTACAGGAAAAACCAATAAATGTTGTTTTTCGGGTATTCCTGCTTTGTTAAAACCCTGCCTGTTTAAAAAAGAACAGGGAATACGTAAGACATGAGGGGGGGTGACCCCCTGCCTGTCCCACCCCTAATAAGATAAACTTTCAGGAAGGGTTCAGCTGTAGAATCCCTGAAAATTTCAGAGATTTGGAGATCATACTCTATTCAAACCGGAGTCGCCAAAGCGTTGGGGCGGAGCCCCGGGAGGGTGGGAAAATTTGGGAATACCCTAATCTCCAAGATAGATTTGAAAACATATCAACAGAGCCGGTATTCCTGTTCTTCAGCTTTTTAATTACATTCTGGAATAAAAACTCGCAGGTGTAATTAATTCAGACAAAATGAGTTTTTATTATCACCCTGTCCGACTCTTAACCGTATGTCAACCCGCGGGATTTTCTGTACTAACTCAATCTCAACCCGGGGGTAGGTCCCACCCCTTCTTCAGCCTTGTCCTTGTCTGCGCAGAAGGAAGCGGAGTATGGGGGTTGCTAACTGCTATGCGGGATTGCTTGTCAGAAAACCCAAATCAACTGATTCAGGAACATTAAAAAAGAGAAAAAATGGTTTTACTCTGGTTTTGTGACCAGCTTGGTCTTAGAAACAAGCACACCGTCTTTCTTGTGTGGCTTGCGGATTACGCCATCTACTGCCTTTTCGAGTTCACGGGCCTCGTCACAGAGGATTGTTGCTGCCCTCATCATTTCGTGGGCGCTTGCGACAATCGGGACATACTGCTCCCACTCCTTTGTCATAAAGCAGCCTTTTACATTGACCATTGCAACAGCGGATGCAATCTCGTATGCTGCACGTGCCTTTGCGAGTGCGTAGGGATTTGAGAATTCTCCTGCAACTGCCTTGTCTGAGGTCATTACGACCTTTGGCAGGACGATTTCTGCGCCCTTCTTGCCGGCCTTGACCTGGTTGATTACTTCATCAAGTGCGAGCTGCATCTTGCGGAAGGCACCGGTGATGGAGAGGACTTTTACAAGGTTACCATTGTAGTCTGCCATCTCGACCGGGTCGAGGAACTCCCTGCGTGCACCAATCATGGCGTCTGCCTTCATGATGATGTAACCGAACTTGCTCTCCTTGAGATCCGCCCATTCCTTCTTTGTTGTGACATCATCAGTGATGACGACAACAGGGATACCTGCCGCAGCGAGCTGCTCACGGGCACCGGTCGGGCCTGGAAGGACACCATTCGGGGAAACCACGATACAAAAGTCAGGTTTCCATGCTTTCATATTGGAAACTACACGTTCGATATCTTCCGGCTGGAGCTTGGTTCCGCTTGTTGCCATGAACGTCTGCATATCCTCACGGTCTGCTCGTTCGTCGAGAAGAAGTTCGGCCATTACGCCGCTTGCAATGTTGCCTAATTTCGCAACTCCTACTTTAACTACCATGTTTACACCTCAAAAATTTTATATCACGTTTATATGACCTGATAAATATAAACATTTTGAAATCTGCCTCGACCTAAAGGTGTTTTCACCCTGACTCTGAAAATTAATCTATGCGCTTTACCAAAGATGGTTTACCTGTTAACCGAAAGCGTTTAATTATTTGTAGTTAAACTGATCTGTATGAAAGAGGGGTTACTCACCGATCGCCAGAAAGAGGTACTAAGGTACAGGAAACAGGGCCTGACCCAGCAGCAGATCGCAGATATTATCGATACGTCCAAGGCAAATGTCTGCACAATTGAAAAATCCGCAATGGAGAATATCAGGCGGGCAAAAGATACCCTCGATTTTTTATATACCCTTGATGCCACTCACCTTTGCACAATACATGCAGGCACTGACCTGCTTGAAGTTTCCCCCTTTATTTATAGAGAAGCGGAAAAACTTGGTATAAAAGTGAAATATGACACAATCTCCCTGATTAACAAAATCCGGGAGTCCACACCCGAACGGTTCAAGGCAAGGCAGGTGCGTGAGAATATTGAAGTGTATATCAACGAGGAGGGCGAATTATATTTCGGATAAGTATAACATTTTCCGAAAAACCCCATTACCGGAATTCCTTTTTGCTTTTTTTAAATGCCAGTGTTTACAATAAATATATATTTCCTTCCCTCCAATTGTTATGGAAGCCTATATGAGGATTTCACTACGGGTAGGGTACTTGGTTAACCAGAAAAAGGCAATTACATGCATAATATGCAGATTGTGTTTGATGGTGAAGGCGGTACCTTTCTGCGGCATATGATCTCTCATAGGTGAGTAACTCCCCGCGGGGAGTTACCGAGAAGGAGTTGTGGATCAATTCACAACGGGCTGACATAGCTGGATCTGATGAGTGTGTCAAGGGTGGACGAGTCCCAAAACGGCCCGCCCTGCAAAAGACCGTTGTCTTTTCAGGGGACGCATGAATGTCAGGATCTATTCGCGAGACCGGGTAGTCTGGTAATACCAGTATGGTCCATTGGAGGGCCAATATAAGGACACATCCCTTGTGGTTTCCTGCATTTGCGGGAGCCTGAAGGGACGAGGTCTGGAAAACAACGATCGCGGGTTATATCAGTACTGAGCGTGGAGCATCACATCAGTCTCGGATCCGGTGGAAATCCCCCGGAAATCCAGCAGGGACACCTGGTTACAGGGAGTTCCGAACATGATCGTACCGGGAAAAACCCGTGTTATGGTCACGAAATGCGAACGAAGGATTGATTGAAACATGGTAAAAATAAACAGGCCGCGCAGAGGTTCTCTTGCATATAGCCCCAGAAAGCGTGCAAAGAGCCCGATTCCCAAATACCAGTCATGGCCTCAATATAACGGGGCACCACTACTTCAGAGCTTTGCAGGTTACAAAGTGGGAATGACGCATGTTATCATGGTGGACGATCACAAGAACAGCCCGACAGAAGGCAAGGACATAATGGTACCGGTTACCATTATTGAAGTTCCTTCCATGAGGGTTGCCGCGGTTCGTGCCTATGTCCGTGATACCTATGGGAAACATCCACTTTGTGAAGTATGGGCCGAAGAGCTTGACAGCAATCTCGGTCGCAGGATCAACCTGCCAAAGGACTACACCGGTGAAGCAGCAAAGAAATGTATTGCTGACGCCCTTGCAGCCGGACAGGTCGCAGAGATCTTCGCATTGATGTACACAGTACCTGCCGGGCTTACCGGTGTTCCGAAGAAGGTCCCTGACCTCATGGAGACAAAAGTGGCAGGCGGGACCGTTGAACAGCAGTATGAGTTTGCGACGGGTCTCCTTGGAAAGGAAGTATCGCTTGACAAGGTCATTCAGCCCGGTGCATATGCCGATATCACTGCGATCACCACGGGAAAAGGTACCCAGGGCGCCGTAAAGAGGTGGGGTACCTCATTAAGGAAGAGAAAGCACTCGCGGGGCGGAAAAAAGCGTCACGTTGGTACTCTTGGCCCGTGGACCCCGCATCACATCCGCTGGCAGGTCCCGCAGATGGGCCAGCTGGGATACCAGCAGCGTACCGAGTTCAACAAGCGTGTCCTGAAAATGGGGGATAACGCCGCGGAAGTTACTCCAGCAGGCGGATTCCTCCATTACGGACTTCTGCGAAGCCCGTATGTGCTGATTAAAGGGTCTATTCCCGGACCGGTTAAGAGACTTATACGGATCAGGCCGGCAATCAGGCAGGGCGAGCACCATATACGTCTGCCGGTTATCGAGTTCATGAGCGTTCAGAGCAAACAGGGGTAGAGAGAGATGAAAGCAAACGTTAGAACACTCGATGGCGCGATTTCACGGGAAATTACTCTCCCCCGGGTCTTCGAGGAAGAATATCGCCCGGACCTGATCAGAAAGGCCGTGATGGCACTTCAGAGTACCCGGAGGCAGCCCCATGGGACACACCCGTATGCCGGCATCAGGTCTTCCGCAGTAGGATGGGGAAGTGGCAGGGGTATGTCTCATGTACCTCGTATTAGGAACGGTTCACGTGCAGCAAAAGTCCCACAGGCAAAGGGCGGCCGTGAAGCACATCCCCCGAAAGTACAGAAGATCCTGTTAAAGTTCATCAACAAGAAGGAAAAAGAGAAGGCTTTCTGCTCTGCAGTTGCCGCAAGCATCCTTCCGGATCTCGTCAAGGGTCGTGGACACAGGTTTGAAGGGGAAGTCCCCGTGGTCCTGGAAGACCGGTTTGAGGAGCTCTTAAAGGTAACTGAGGTCATTACTGCCCTTACCAATGCAGGAGTCTATGCAGATATCGAACGGTCGAAGGCGAGCAAGAAGGTTCGTGCCGGCCGTGGTAAGATGCGTGGACGCCGTTACAAACAGAGAAAGAGTCTCCTGATTGTAACATCAAACCAGCCGCTTCGTGCAGCGAAGAACCTCGCAGGTGTCGATGTCGTTACAGTTGACCAGCTCAACACCGAACTCCTGGCACCGGGTTCACAAGCCGGTCGTCTGACGGTCTGGACTGAAGGTGCACTTCAGATGCTGGAGGGGAGATAAATGGTTCTGAAATATCCATTTGTTACAGAAAAGGCAATGATGATGCTCGACAAGGACAGCAAACTCCAGTTCCTTGTCACGAATGAAGCTACAAAGGTTCAGATCAAGCATGAGATCCAGAAGGCCTTCGAACAGGAAGTGACCAGCGTCAGGACAATAATGACCACGCATGGCAAGAAGAAGGCAATTGTAAGTTTTGCGAATGAGAAGGCTGCCGAGGAGATCCTCAGCAGGCTAGGGATAATGTAGGTGTGAAAAATGGGACATCGAATAACTACCCAGGCCCGTGGAAAAGGCGGTCCGACATACAGGGCACCTTCACACCGGTATAAGGCAGCCCTCAAGCATGTGGGCAACGTGGAAGTGACGACAAGTGGGACGATCTTTGACATCGAACATGACCCGGCACGGAACTGCCCCATAGCCGTCGTAAAACTTGACAGCGGGGAAAAAGTGTATATGCTGGTCACCGAAGGTATCGGTATCGGCGATATTGTCGCATGGGGAGCCGATATTGAAGTCAGGAACGGCAACACGCTCCCACTGTCAGGAATACCAACTGGTGCGTATATCTGCAACATCGAGGCGAAACCCAATGACGGCGGAAAATTTGTCCGTGCAAGTGGTGTGCAGGCGATTGTTGTTGATAAGACTGAAGACAAGGTCGGTGTGAAGATGCCGAGCGGAAAGACCAAGTGGTTCAATTCGCGGTGCCGTGCGACAGTCGGGATTGTCGCCGGTGGTGGCCGTGGAGAAAAACCGTTCGTGAAGGCGGGTAATAAATACCACAAGATGGCCAACACCGCATCGAACTGGCCTCGTGTCAGGGGTGTTGCGATGAACGTTATCGACCACCCGTTCGGTGGTGGCGGTCACCAGCACCCTGGTCGTCCGAAGACTGTTGCCCGTGGGACATCACCGGGTAGGACTGTCGGACATGTTGCGGCGAGGCAGACCGGCCGCGCGAGGAAGTGAGGGGTACATTATGGCAAAGAAAACTCAGAAGAGGTTACCGAGGCGGCGTGAGGAGTTCACCTATCATGGTTTCCGGGTCGAGGAACTCCAGACAATGGGAATCAGTGAGCTCCTCCCCGTGATGCCAGCCCGCGCCCGTCGCAAAATTAAAAGAGGCCTGAGCCGCGGTGAGGAGCACCTCCTTACCAGGTTCAGGGCCGGTGATGAAAATATCCGGACTCACCTGCGTGACATGATCATCATGCCAGAGATGCTTGGAAAGGAGATCGAGGTATACAATGGCAAAGAGTTCATGAAAGTTGAACTCCAGCCTGAATCTGTCTTCCATTGTCTTGGTGAGTTTGCATTGACCCGAAGAAAAGTCGCCCACGGAAGTGCCGGTATCGGTGCTACCAGGTCGAGTAAATATGTCCCGCTGAAGTGATCGTGATGGCAAGAATAGCATATTCACAGGATATTTCCGGGGACGATATTGCCCGCGGAAAAGCGAACGAGCTGCCGATCTCACCAAAGCACTCAATTGAGATTGCAAGTTACATCAGGAACCGGAACATCGATGATGTAATCGATTACCTGAACCTGGTAGTTGTCCAGAAAAAGGCAATCCCGTTCAAACGGTTCAACCGTGATGTCGCTCACAAACGTGGTCTCGAGGGTTGGGACGCAGGCCGGTACCCGAAAAAGGCATCCCTTGCGTATATCCGCCTGCTCTCGTCAGTGAAGAAAAATGCAGAGTATATCGGGCTTGACCCTGAGAAACTCGTCATTGTCCATGCCTCCGCCAACCGCGGCCGTGGACAGAAAGCATTCTTCCCACGTGCAATGGGCCGGGCAACCCCTAAAAGAAGGGAAACCGTCAACATCGAGATAGTTGCAAAAGAGGTGGAATGAATGGCAGTAGAGAGAAAATTTGTTGCAGAAGGCGTTCGCAGGGCCAGGGTCGAGAAGTACCTTGTTAAGGAGCTCAAGCGTGCCGGTTACGGTGGCATGGACCTTGTCCGGACACCACTCGGTACCCAGGTAACGATTTTCGCGGAAAAGCCGGGGATCGTTATCGGTAAGGGCGGAAAACTTGTACGCCAGCTGACACAGGACCTTGCCACCACCTTCGGTGTTGAGTCGCCCCAGATTGAGGTACAGCAGGTCCAGAACCCGAGTTTCAATGCCAAGATCATGGCAGAGAGACTTGCAAATGCCCTTGAACGCGGCTGGTACTTCAGGAAAGCCGGATCAAGCATCATCAGGAGGGTCATGGACTCGGGAGCGCTTGGTTGCGAAGTCATTATTGCCGGAAAACTTACCGGTGCACGTGCCAGGACCCAGAAGTTCGTCGAAGGGTATATCAAGCACTGTGGCGAGCCCGCAATCACGATTGTCGAGACTGGCTACGCGGTAGCAATCAAGAAACTCGGTACCATCGGTGTCCAGGTCAGGATCATCCCGCCCGATGCCGTGCTCCCGGACCACTGGACTATGACAGCGGCACCAGCAAGGGCTCCAAGGAAGCCAGAAATTGTTGTTACTGATGTAGGTGAAGAGATCGACGAAGACATTGACCTCTCCATGGGAGAAGAAGAGTTCCAGGAGGAACAGTAAATGGCAATTCTCCGTGCGAAGGATGTCCGGCAGCTCTCTGATGTCGAGTTACAGGAACAGTTGAGCAAGATCCGGCTGGAGCTGATCCAACACTACGGAAAAGTCAGTGCCGGGGGTGCAACAGAAAATGCGGGGCGTATAAAAGAGCTCCGCAGGACTGTCGCCCGAATGATGACTGAAATAAACCACAGGAGAACTGTATGATAGTGCCCCGGAACGTCATTCGCCATGAATTGATAGGCCTTGACGTTCTGGTGGTGCATGCCAGCAACCCTACCTACCAGGGTGTAACGGGACAGATCGTGGATGAGACAAAAAACATGCTGATTATTCGCACGGGGTCCGGGATAAAGCGGATCCAGAAGAATACCGGGGTGTTCAGGCTCACACTTCCTGACGGGACACTGGTTGACGTACAGGGTTCAGTACTGGTCATGTCACCAGAAAAACGGCTCAATCTGCATAAAAAAATATAGAGGTTCGATATGGCAAACAACATAGGATTAAACGCTCCACAGCCAAAAGAGGTTTGTAGTGACGTTAATTGTCCGTTTCACGGCACTTTGTCTGTGCGCGGCCAGGTGATCACTGGCAAGGTCGTGAGCGATCGTATGATGGGGACGGTAGTGGTAGAACGCCAGTACCTGCATTATGT
>CAIKOD010000089.1 GCA_903828975.1 uncultured Methanomicrobiales archaeon
AAAAGATCGTTTCATTCAATAAAAAGCGAACATGCAGAAAATTCTATCAAGAAGAGCCTCGCATTGGGTGTTCTAACAGAAGATGACGCAGGACTTATTCATGAATTTATAGCTGAAATGCAGGCATCAAAGAATATCAGTCTTGCAAGAACCAATAAGCTCGTGTTCACCCTGGTGGGTTGGCGACGGTTCATTAAACCATTCAGAGATCTTACTACTGCAGACCTCTATGGTGGCGTAGCAGAACTTAAATCAGGAACAAGTGACCGAGGGGTTGTCTTCGCCCAGAATACACAACGTGATTTTGTGACAATTCTTAAACAATTTTTGTCATGGATGATTGAAAATGGGTATTCCACCCTGCCCGATGTAAAGGTCCGCAAACTCCAGGCACCCCCCAGAAATACCATGACCATTGTAGCTGCCGATTTACTCTCTCCCGAACAAATCACTGCGATGGTCAATTCCAGTACCCGGAGTATTGACCGGGCAATTATTATGATGATATATGAAGGGGGTATGCGGATTGGGGAAATCGGGGCTGTCAGATGGGGACATCTTAAATTTGACAACCATGGCGTCGCCCTCAACGTTAATTTCAAGACTGGTAAACCACGATACATTCGTTTCATTATGGCAACTGAGCATCTTGCAAAATGGAAAAGTGATTATCCACTTCCAATTGATGACGATTCGTATGTTTTTCTTACTGAACGGAAGACTCCCCTCACCCACGCCTCGATTCAGAAGCAGCTATCAAGGATTGCGAAGCGTGCTGGAATTGAAAAACATTTTACTCCCAAGATATTCAGGCATTCGCGGATTACCCACCTGATTAAGGAAGGGGTCCAGGAAAGTGTGATTAAACTGATGTTATGGGGAAATATCAACACCACTCAATTTCAGACGTACCTTCATCTCACCGGTTCGGATATCGACGACCAGATGAGTCGCCACTATAACATAACTGACAAAGGCAGTATACTAAAGGAGGAGCGTATGGAGCCACGGGAATGCCCCGCATGTTTCACAGTCAATGCACCCACATCCAACTTCTGTAACCGGTGCGGCAGGCCCCTCACTGTAGAGGTGAAGGAGGACATTGAGGACAAGCTGATCCTTGCAAGAAACAGCCCGGACTATCAACGCATTCTTGGAATGCTCAAAAAAGATTTGAATTTATGATGAATTGGCTAATAATCTAGCATACCAGCGCAATTCAATTTTAAACCCTGATTTTCTTCTATTTATTTTGGAATTCCCTATAAGTTTAAATAAGGTGTTGAGAAAGGCCTATTTACACTGCATCAGAGTAATGAGCTCTTTTTCGGAGTGTAAATTCAGAATGGAGCGATCAGCGTTGAAATCGATTACCAAGGAGCAATTGGAACATCTTGGAGATCCGATAGCAGAGCTGGTCTGGCGCCTCTGGATTAAGCATGGAGAAGCTCGATTGATAGAGAGCCCGGCGGGGACGCGCAAAGAACATAGTGAACCTCAGTAGGAGGTCGAAGTTAAGCCTTATACTTCAGTTGCGTTAGCGGTAGCTGTAGTTGCTGGCGGGAATCTGACCGGCGGTATTGTAATCAGAACAAACGGGATTTTGCAATCCCGGAGGATATTATATGGCGAAAAAGACCACCAAAATTTCAACAGCAGATAAGAAGCCAGATCAGCCTGTGCTTCTTGAATGCTTACCTTCCCAGGACGGGAAGAAAATGTGTTGCACGCTCGTCACACCCGAAGATGCAAAGAAGATACTGCAAAAACATGCAGCAACTACTGTTAGTGCAACGGTATCTTCTCCAACTCCGAAAGATAGAACGGAGCAGAAATACATCGAACCTGACACCCCGACGGATCTCGACTCCGACTCTGGGGCTAACGATGCTAGTACAATTGATGACTGCACATCGGAATGTACAATGTTCGATGAAGAGAACATCTCTTCCTCCCTGGGTGATCAGCCCATCGAAGAGGGCAGCGAGGCAGGAGGCTGTGAGGATGACTGAATCACAAGGGGTTCAAGAAGTGCCTGCACTGGCACTTCCCCCCTCTCCTCCGCTGATGAAGGGAAATGAGGTTAGGGAATTACCTGTCAATGCTGTGATCATCAAGCCCAGCCTATACTCGCGTCAAACTTCGGATGAAAAACTGATCGAGCGGTATACCGATAATATCGATGATTTACCTCCGATCACCGTGAACCAGCATCAGGTACTTGTTGATGGATATCACCGACTAGCGGCATATAAATTAGCGGGCCGGGCTGTAATCCCGGTTACCTTCATTATCACGGACGATGACAACGACCTATTACTCCAGGCTGCCCAGCTGAATTCATATCACGGTCTGCAGCTCACCCCAGATGAGAAACGTCACCTCGCTCGAATACTATCTGCTAGTACGGAAAAAGCATTACTTGCCAAAAGCCTGGGTGTAAGTATTCGCACCATTGAACGATGGACCAGCGATGAACGACAGATAATCGAGGACGAGCGAAACAAGTCAATTATGGAATTGTATTTGCAGTGTCCGACGACACAGCAGGAGATTGCATTTAAGCTCGGGGTAGATCAATCGACTGTGAGCAGAGGGATCATGACTATGCAGGAACGACATTTGTCGGAATTGCATACATGGTTTACGCCCCTTAACTCGACACTCTGGGATTCCGGACTTACCGACATAGAACCGCTCCCTCAAGCATTAGTAGAAAATCTTCTCTATTACCATACGCAGCCGCTCAATTTGGTATTCGATCCTTTCGCTGCCTCAACAAATACGATGAAGGCATGCATACGGATGCAACGACGTTATTATTGTTGCGATGATACAGGTTATGACCCTGGAATTAAACAGTGGGATATATCATATGGACTTCCTTTAGATCTTACCATTCCCGATCTCGCCTACATAGATCTAACAGGGAGAGAGCCATTTGAATTATTCCCAAGTTCGGGGCTTGTAAAGCATATTAAATCCATATCAGAGGAACTGATTCAAAGGAAAATTCCGCGTATCGCTTTGCATGTATATCCATGTTATCTCAACTCAGGTTATTGGGAAGACCCTATAATGAACCTCGGCTGGTTAACGGAAGAAGATTATAGCATTGAGAGGAGGTATGTCATACAGTATCAAGACATTGGAACGCAAGAATTACAAGATCAAATGGTTCATTCCGATATCGACAAAGTATGTCGGATTGACTATAGTGATTTAATGGTCTGGATAAATAGAAAATTTGTAGTGGTTTGAACATTCGTACCGGAAATCATGACTAAAGACAGTTATCTTTTTCAATGGTGCAAGGCAGATTTCCGCCCCGTATTATAGCAATACCGGACTTTATCGATGGGGTCGGTATATACTTACTTTAGAAATCTAACGAAAACCCGTAGCCAACCGATCCGCGGGGCTCCCTGTGCTCCCAATAACACAATAGAAGACGTTTTCAAATATCGCGGCGAGAAAGGTTTATCGGCTCCAAATAGCATAATGGAGAATATATTTGGGGCAGTTTTATGAAAACCGCGATATTTTGGAAGATTCAATTGGAAACTTCTTGGATTATTCATAGTTACCTGCATATTTTTGTTTCCATGCGTCGCTTCAGCCGCGTGGAACATAGATACGGTCGATAGCGGGGGTGATTTCCGCTTTACGTCATTGGCGTTGGATAAACTTGGCGACCCACATATCAGTTACGTAAATTATAATCATGGGCTGATATATGCCACAAAGAACACGACGGGTTGGCAAATCGAAGCTGTTGATAGTAACAGTTACACGGGATATTTTTCTTCACTGGATCTTGATAAAAATAACTACCCGCATATCGTTTATCTCAATAGTCAGGAGTCAAACTTGGAATATGCGTGGAAAACCGATTCTGGATGGCAATATGATAATCCTCCAACAAATGGTCATGCGCAATGGGCTGCAGCACCATTAAAACTCGGGCACGATGGATACCCCCGAATCATTATGGCTACATATAATGGAGAACTTCAATATTTCTGGAAAAATGATACGGGATGGTATTCTGAAATCATCCCTAACATTCGATCTGCATCATATCCTGACCTCGTCCTTGATGAGAATGATCAACCTCATGTGAGTTTTGCCTCTAATGGGGGAGGTTGCTCAATAGGTGTTTTGAAGTACACAGTTAGAGAACCAATGGGTTGGTATACCGAGGTTGTTGGCGATATGGAAAATGCATGGGGTTCGGAAACTTCAATCAGGCTGGACAAAAACGGATATCCGCGAATAAGCTATTGTGATAGATCGTATCAGGATTTAGAATATGCATGGCGGGATATTTCCAGATGGCATATTGAAAACGTTGATTCCGAGGGCGATGTCGGTGACCAGTCATCACTCTATCTTGACGGTGCGGGATTTCCACATATCAGTTATTATGATACATCCGATACATCCTTAAAATATTCATGGAAGAACGAGGCTGGATGGCACATTGAAACTGTTGAAGATGGGGGTATTGGAATGGGATGGCACAGTTCACTCGTTCTTGATAGCTCTGATCGGCCCTATATCAGTTATGGAGATTACTCCAATTCGTCCTTGAAATTTGCATGGTATGAAGATGCATTAGTGGCACCGGTCACAGATTTCACGGGCAGCCCGCGAAGTGGAACTGCTCCTTTAACTGTGCAGTTTAATGACACCTCGATAGGTACGGGAATCACTGCATACACGTGGTTTTTCAGCGACAGCCCCGCCACTGTTTTCACTGACCGAAATCTCACCCACACCTTTGCGACATCAGGTACTTATCACGTCAATCACTCTGCCACCAACGGCGCCGGAACCGTCTGGAATAATGTGACCGGGTATATTACGGTCAACCGGGGGTCTACACCCACCGTCACCTCCATCACCCCTGATTCAGGAACAATAGGGACGGCGGTGAGCATTACAAACCTTGCGGGAAATAACTTCAGATCCAGAGCAACGGTAAAGTTGCAGAAGAGAGGTCAGAGCGATATTACTGCGAGTAGTGTGGTTGTCGTTAGCCCGACGAATATCACGTGTTCGTTTGCAATTCCGGCGACTGTGGCAACCGGGAACTGGGATGTCGTTGTCACTAATAGTGATGGAACTTCTGGCACGAGGAATAATGGGTTCCGCATCTCCACCCCACCCGCCCCCAAAGTCTCCTCTATCACCCCTGATTCAGGAACAGCGGGGACAGCCGTGAGCATTACAAACCTTGCGGGAAATAACTTCAGATCCGGAGCAACAGTCCGGTTGCATAAGAACGGTCAGAGCGATATTACTGCGAGTAGTGTGGTAGTCATTAGCCCGACAAAGATCACGGGTACGTTTATAATTCCAGCAACGGCGGCAACCGGAAACTGGGATGTTGTAGTCATGAATAGTGATGGAACGTTTGACACGAAGAATAACGGGTTCCGCATCTCCAAGAGGAATTAGGGATGAAATATTCAATGGATATCACAATCATTCATTTTTCCCCAAAATAGGCTGTTCGCAATCCATACCCGGTTGAAAAAAGTTCCCCACATTCGAGGAAATTAACCTAAAACTTTAGAAATGTAACGAAAACCAGTTGTCAATCGATCCGTCACCATTTCACCCCAGAGGCGTTTATAGGTCATACCCGAACACGCGGGGGGACGGTAACTCAGTACGGCGGGGTCTCATGAGTGCAGATGGTGCACATGCAAAATCGAAAGCAATAAACAGTCTCCTCTCTCCAGATATTTTATGTTAGACCATTTTTATCGAGCAAAGAGCACGCGTCTAAAGGCGTATCGGCTGGCGCAGGAATCGCATGATTATGAACACCTTCATCGTTTTGACGCAAAAATTGCTGAATTTATAGCTGAACGAAAAAGAAGGAAAGAAGGAACAGGAACGAATCCGAAACATTTCAGATCTAAAAAAGCTCATGGGCTGCTCGAAATTCGCAAAATAAGCACTTTAAAAAGGTTTTAACAATCCTATAATCCCTTTCAGTGTGTCCTCCTTTTTCAGAAATTAAAAGGCGCTAGACTAGGCGCTAAATTCGAATTTTCCAGAGAATTTTTAAAAAACCTTTGAGCAGATAACCGTAATACGTCGCTTATTCGCGAAATACGCCCAAATATAGAGAGATATGCCCCGCGCTACGGATTTCGGATCATTCTAACTTTGAAGAATCGGCAATAACCTACGCAACGTTGGGATCTCAATGCCGAAAGGTATGTAGTACCAGACAGACAAGGGAGAATAATGACAGACACTCTCCGGGTACTCTATGTCGATGACGAACCCGGCCTGCTTGAGATCTGCAAGAGGTTCCTTGAGAGAGAGGGAGCGTTTACAGTCGACACACTTACTTCCGCCGGTGAGGCACTCACGCGTCTTAAAACAGAGCGGTATGATGCCATCGTCTCCGATTACCAGATGGCAGAGATCGATGGGATCGCGTTCCTCAAACATCTGAAAAAATCTGGGAATACCACACCATTCATCATTTTCACGGGAAGGGGGCGTGAAGAAGTGGTCATCGAGGCACTCAATGAGGGTGCCGATTTTTATCTCCAGAAAGGCGGCGAGCCAAAGTCGCAGTTCGTCGAGCTTTCGAACAAGATTCGTTATGCGATAACGCGGAGACATGCAGAAGAGGCACTCTCCGAATCACAGAAGAGAACTGCGGAGATTATTGAATTCCTCCCGGACGCAACGTTTGCCATTTCTACGGATGGGGTGGTGATCGCATGGAACCGTGCGATGGAAGTCATGACGGGTGTAGTAAAAGCCGAGGTTCTCAATAAAGGCAGCTATGAGTACTCCCTTCCATTTTATAACGAACGCAGACCGATCCTCATTGATCTTGTCCTGAATACCGATGAAATTACGGCCGGAAAGTATCCATTCATCCGAAAAGAGGGAGACAAGATAATATCAGAAATATTCATTCCGCATTTTCATGATGGCAGGGGGGCCTACCTCTGGTTCACAGCATCCCCCCTTTATGATTCGCAGGGAAACATCACTGGTGCTATCGAATCCATACGGGATATTACCGTTTTTAAACATGTTGAGGTGGATCTTCGTGAAAGTGAGATACGGTACAGGCATATCGTCGAGGACCAGACCGAGTTCATCTGCCGTTTTCTCCCCGATGGGACCCACATCTTTGTGAACGAGGCATACTGCCGCTATTTCGGGCTGAACCGGGAGGAGATCATAGGAACTAGGTTCCATCCAACAATTCATCCGGAGGACCGGGAGGATGTTGCCCGGCTCATCGCATCCCTCAAACCTGATCGTCCACTTATGAACATCGATCAACGGATCATTATGCCGGATGGAACGACCCAGTGGCAGCGCTGGAGTGATCGTGCGATTTTTAATTCAGATGGCAGCCTGAAGGAATACCAGTCAGTCGGCAGGGATATCACGGATTGGAAGCGGAGCGAGGAAGCGCTCGCGGAGAGCGAATCATTCAACCGGAACCTCGTGGAAAACCTGCCCGATTATATCGCCGTATATGGGTTGGATGGGAAGATCCTCTACCTGAACCCGGCCTCGGAGAGGGGTCTTGGGTATAGTGCAGAGAAGTTGATCGGTACACCAGTGCTCTCGTATGTTACAGAGGAATACCGCGATGAAGTGGTCTCTAGAACAGCTAAGCGCAAGGAAGGGGACGAAGTTCCTCCCTACGAAATTGACCTTCTCACACTGGATGGGCGCAAGAGATCAGTGATCGTTAAAGGTACACCGATCCAGTACCACGACAGCCCCGCCATTCTCCTGCTCCTCATTGATATCACCGAACGCAAGCGTGCTGAGGAAGCATTGCGTATAAGTGAGGAAAAATTCAGGAAGGCATTCTTCATCAGCCCCGATTCGATTTGCATTACCCGCCTTAATGACGGCATGTTTGTATCAGTAAATAAGGGATTTACAGAGATATCCGGGTATACAGAGGAAGAAATCATCGGTAAAACTTCTTTGGAAATAAATATCTGGAAGGACCCGGAGGACCGGCGGAAGATTGTCGAAGGATTACAAGCCAATGGGGAAGTCAGAAATTATGAGGCCCGTTTTCTTACCAAAAGTGGGGAGATTCAGGGCTTAATGTCCACTTTGATTATCGAACTGAATGGTGTGCCACATATTCTTAATATTACCCATAACATCACTGAACGCAAGAGGGCTGAGGATGCGCTCCGGGAAACCAAGGAGCGCTACCGAACCATTATAGATACAGCACAAGAAGGAATCTGGACATTAGACTGCAATTTCCATATCAATTATGTCAACGAAAAGATAGCGGGAATGCTTGGATATACTCAAAATGAGATGCTCGGCCGATCTTTTACGGAATTTATTCCGGAAGACGAACTACCTCATGCGAATGAGCAGGTGGGATTGCGCAAGGAAGGTGTGAGTGAAACGTATGAGCGGAGATTCCTGCACCGGAACGGCGATATTCTGATTATGCTCACCTCCTCATCAACCATCTATAGTCCGGATGGAACATTTTCCGGCTCATTAGCCATGTTTTCCGATATTACGGAGCGTAAGCAGGTGGAAGAGGCGCTGCGGCAGAAAGAGGCGCAACTTCGGGCCACTCTCGAATCCACTGCCGACGGCATTCTTGCAGTAGACACGGAGGGGAAGATCTTGCAAGCCAGCCGGCGATTCGCCGAGATCTGGCGAATCCCCCCGGCTATCATGGAGTGCGGGGATGACCTGACTTTGCTGAACTTCGTGATGGGTCAGTTGAATGATCCTGACGCATTTCTTAAAAAGGTGCAGTTGCTCTACGGTTCGGACGCTGTGGACATGGACATCCTCACCTTCAAGGACGGCCCGGTTTTTGAACGATATTCCTTCCCGATGATCATGGATGGTGCTCGTATTGGCCGGGTGTGGTCTTTCCGTGACATCACCGAGCGCAAGTTGGCCGAGGAGGAATTGTGGCAATCAAACCGCAAGCTCAAACTCCTCTCCAGCATCACCCGGCACGATATTAATAACCAGTTGTCGGTGTTGAAAGGGTACCTTACGATACTTGAAGGCAACCTGCCTGATCCTAAATTAAAGGAGTATTCCCAGAAGGTGGCAATTGCCGCACAGCAGATCTATTCCTTGATCCAATTCACCAAAGATTACGAGGAGATCGGGGTCAAGACTCCCGAATGGCAGGATATCCAGACAAGCGTCGGGACAGCGGCAAATGAAGCCCCGCTAGGACAGATAAAACTGAAAAACGATCTTCCTGTTGGCATAGAAGTGTTTGCCGACCCGCTCATCGCCAAGGTTTTTTACAACTTGATAGACAATGCGGTGCGATACGGTGGGAAGATCACGACCATCAGGTTCTTTGTTGAGGTGTCCGGTGATCATCATCTCGTCGTGTGCGAAGACGATGGCGACGGTATCCCGGCTGAAGAGAAAAAACGGATTTTCGACCGGGGGTTTGGGAAGAACACCGGGATCGGCCTTGCTCTTTCACGGGAGATCCTCTCCCTCACCGGTATCACGATCCGGGAGACTGGTGAACCCGGCAAGGGGGCACGGTTTGAGATGACGGTACCGAAGGGGATGTGGCGTATTAGTCCGATGCAGATTTAGATTTAGGATACATGAATGATGACAGGAAACCAGCATTTCAACCGATCATCTCCAGTGTCCTATGAAACGGGTGCCTTCCTTCCCGAGGGATCCAGTCCCTTCACGCATCTTTTACTTTTTCACCGAATGCTTTTGCCCATGGAACTATTTGTCGGGGCATTGTCCCATATTCGCGTTTCGCCCTTGATGGTGCTATTGCCTCAAGATATGGAGCAACCAGACTTTGGGCAGGGTGTTCAAAATATAGGAAAAATCGGCCGCTTTTAGTTTGATAAAGATGTTTGGCCCCATCTTTCGACGATGCGATCAGTGTGGCTTTCTCTGTATCGTATCGCAATCCGTTAATAATTTGTTCCATATTGGTTCACCGGCCTATCCAACTATCAGAATATTAGGGCGTACGTAATCACTGTTTTGGGTCTGGTGACATTATGCACGGAAGAAATGAAACCCATAGCAAAGGTGCAGAAGAAGGTCCAAGAATAATTCAATATTCTCTTTTTTTTGCAAGGGCAATGCAGATTCTATACCGTATCAGGCATCAGGCCGGTGATCGGTAGTGCGGCCGGATAAAATACCCCATTCTTTTCTTCAACAATACAAGGTAGATTAGAGCCCTGTATCGCAACAATACCGGACTTTATTTGATATTGTCACTCCCTTTGCAGAATTAAAAAAAAGGAAATTTTGAGTTATTTTTAAAATTTCAGCTCTATTTACGGGTGAGATAGAAAATCATGGTTTTTGAATCGGCCCCGTCTTCAAGATAAACGAACTCCAGGGTATTCGGGTCCTTCATTTTTCCAATCTGGATGCCCGCTATGTCGTCGGCCAGGTAGATATCCCCGCCAGAGGTGATGATCCCAGTGAAATTTTCTGAAAGGGCTGGCCCATCCGGTCGTTCATAACCCTTTTTACCAGCGAAAGACTGCCCTTTCTGCACAGTGATGTTATACTTCATTGGAAAATTTTCGGCGTACCCTTTGACCGTTGAAAGCCCGGTTGCATTCCCTGACCATATACCGATCATGTTTGGAGTAATCATCTTCGCTGCGACGATCGGTGATGTTGTCGCGGGTGTCAATGATACGGGTCCCGATGGGCTGGTCGAGGTACATCCTGCACACAGTATGATACCTACGAGAAGAATAGCAATAACAATCCATTTCATGGTAAAGGATTCTTTGGTCAATAATATTAGTAAAGTATATCGGTATGTCCTGAAACAAGAAAATTAGCAATACAAGCCAGATCACACCGCACCATCAGGCCATAGGCAGGTAATCGGGAATACACCACCCGTGCTCAATTCACTCCCGGGGGTGGCACAGCTACACACCCTTCGTTCACCGTCTTTTGGAAAGCACTTCTTCCGCCCTTGAAGGGACGGGTAGTCAGGTGCATGATGTTCCCTGTCTTCGGCAGGCATTACCGGGTCCGAGCGGGGGGACAAAGCGATGGTTACAAGACGCATCAGCGGACGGTCGCTCGTTTTGTCGGGCGGGTCCTGCTCTGGCGATCGCCTGTCAACAAAACAACGTACAAATTTCCTGCAGCGTGCGGCCGGGTCACATTTCGCAAACCTATCTCCCTCCCCAGTATCCGTCATATACCCGGACTGATGACCGGGTGAACCTTTTAGATCCCGGCGACCGGAACAGGCCTAGAATAGTCAGAGAGAATTCAGACAAATCCGGCCAGGCCGATTGTCCCGGCAACTCCCACGATCAGCAGAGGATTTATCTTTGTTTTTACGAGCAGTATTGTGGTAATACCTGTTATGAGGAACGCAACGATGCCATGGTCCGATGCCCGTGCGACGATAATCCCTGAGGCGAATATGAGTCCGAGGGCGACCGGGGGGAGCCCGATCTCAAGGGCATCCCGCCAGGGAGTTTTTTTTGCCTTTTCAAATCCGCTGCTGACAAACCAGACCAGGAGACATGACGGGATGAACATCGCCGCTGTGGCGATCAAGGCACCGGGGATCCCTGCGGCTTTCCATCCTACAAGACTGACGATCAACATACTCGGGCCGGGAGCGGTCTGGGAGATTGCATATACCGCTGCAAATTGAGGGTCCGTCATCCAGCCGTTGATATTGACGGCCTCGTTGTGGATCGCGGGGATGACCGTATTGCCCCCGCCAAAGGATAAGAGGGAGAGCGTCCCGAAAACGAGAATCAGCTGAATGTATGTCCCGGTATCCATCAGATCATGCCCCCCGCGGGAAATACCGGTTTTTCTCCCAGAAATAGAGGACGCTGATCGGTGCAAGCACGAGGATCACCGGCACCATCGGCCATTGCAGCACGCCGACGCTAACGCATGCTGCGGCAATGAATACGAGTGCATCAGCCCGGTGTTTGTAGGGCAGGATGAGCTTGATCCCGAGAGCAAAGGCCATCCCGACTGCCGCTGCAGCCATGCCGGAAAGCACGTTTTGTATACCCGGCACGGTCTGATACTGGAAATAGAGGTAGCCGAGGGTCAGGACGATTATCATGGGAACTATGAGCATTCCTGCAAGGGCGGCGAGGACGCCCAGCGTGCCGCGGAGACGGTTCCCGAGGTACACCGAAAAATTGACCATGTTCGGCCCGGGGAGGATCTGGCATATCGCAAGCCCGCTTAAGAATTCTTCCGGGGTTAGCCAGTGTTTCTCCTCGATGACAATCCGCCCGGCCCATGCCGTCATGCCCCCACCAAAACTCATGAGGGATATCCTGAGAAATGTCACGGCGATGACGGGCAGGCTGACAGGAGTGGCGGTGCCGGCCGGTGCAGCCGTGTCAGTCATGCTGGAAGTCCGGATCAACGGGCAATTCACCATCGTTCAGGGATGGTTCAGCCAGCGGATCAGGAGCCAGATAATGTTTGGAGCGTTCCCAGTCGTGGCTGAATGTTGC
>CAIKOD010000090.1 GCA_903828975.1 uncultured Methanomicrobiales archaeon
CGGTGAAGGTGTATCTTACCCGCCAGGGTCCGGTAACCGGATCAATCTCGGTAAGTTCGGTTCCGGCAGGTGCCAGTGTCTGGCTGGACGGGAAGATTACCGGTTACAAGACCCCCGTAACTCTGACCGGGATATCAGCCGGAAGCCACACGGTCCGTTGCAGCACGGCGGGGTATACTGACCAGCCCCTGAGCGTGACAGTGACCGCCGGCCAGACCACGGATGTGGTATTGAATCTCCGGGTTTCGGGAGCTGAAACCGGCTCGATTTATGTTACATCCCTTCCATCCAGGGCATTAATTTACCTGGATGGTAAATATCTGGGTGTATACACCCCGACAACCATCAATAAGGTAACTGCGGGGACTCATACGCTCCGGCTTACCAAATACGGATACAAGGACTATACCCGAAGTATTACCGTTGTTGCCGGGACCACCTCCCCCGTTTCCGTTGTATTAACCAGGTGACATTTATCCTGGGTTCCCTTTTTTTAGTCCTGAAAGGCAACTTCAGGCCAGCTGACAAAAGATCCGTTACCAGTGGATAATAAAATGGTCCCCGGAGTACAACACCCGGCAAATCAGTACCATTATCCCGCTGTTATCTCATCCTAACGTTTGAATATAAAAATAAGGTTAAAACCGACTACAATCATCACGAGTGCGAAGCTCACCCAGAGCATCAGTCCCTGGTTACTCAGGAATACTGCCCAGAGTAAGGCAACAAAACAGATCAGGAAAAAAATTGCCCATGTCCTGATATTCATTGACGAAGTGGAAAGGGGATCGGCACTCATCGACGACCCTTTCGCTGGTATATGACCGGGGACGTGAGAAGGCCGTCCTTTGATATGCTTTAAAAGCCCGAATATAAGGAACCCAAGCGCGATCAGGGCGGCAATAGCAGAGGTGTAATACATGAAAACGAAAACCGGCTGATCAGAGACCGATGTTATCAGGCCAACCAGGACGAACATGATACTCCATTCGCCCGGGTATAACAGCCCACGCCAGGTTATCCCTCCAACGGGGTTGTCAGGCCAGGGCGCCATGATTTTACCAGATGACGTATCTACAGCCGTAAAAATCCCTGCCAGTCCCGGGGGGGGAGCGCTCCGGGGTACCTGAGGATTTACATATCTGTTCCCGGATAGTTCCTGGGATTTTTCAAAACATGAGATGCTGTCTTTTTTATTATTCATCCGGTTATAGACCATCCCTAGGTTATACCATGCCTTGTAAGACCCGGGGTTGATTTCCAAAGCCCGTTTGTAGCAGATAATGGCATCGATATAGTTTCCGCTCTGGTAATAACTATTCCCCTGTTCTTTCCAGAAATCAGAATCCTTAACTTTATCCATTTGTTTTTCGGGCCCCAAGCTTTACCTATGGCGTTTTAGGCCGTGAATACAGAAAAAGATTCTGATTTGCAATTGAAAACGCATATGGGAAAAATTCTGCTTCTTTTACCAGGATCGAGTCGCTACCGGCGTTGGGTCTTATTATGCTCATTCCCCGGCAATTCCTGTGCATGCTGGTCTCTTAAACGGACGAATCCTCAGACGTACCGTGATTATAACCCCTTGTTGCGAAATAGCAAGGGGCAAGTATTTTTTATACACACATATGAATAGTAAATTACCCGTTACTGGTGAGCCCCAAGATCCCAAACCCTGTGTATCCAGGAAGGTGCCGGCATTTCATCGCAGGCATCCTTTGGCTCATAAGTGAAGGAAGGATCACCGGACTGATACCTTATTACCAATGGGTGGAATAGAAGTAAACTAGATCAAACCGGAAGGGTGACAAACATAAGGGAATGGTGAGGAAATGGTTAGGGAACTTAATATATTGATTATTGATACTTCGCAGGATGAAGTAGACCTGCTTGTACATCAAATGACGAGAGAGGGGCTGAAAGTCCGTTATGAGCGGGTTGATAATGAACGCCAGATGGTTGCCACCCTTGGGCGGGAGACCTGGGACCTGATCCTCTGCGACTATTCGATGCCCGGCTTTGGAGCAGTAACCGCATTAAAAGTTGTAAAGGAGATGGGCCTGAAGATCCCCTTCATTGTTATTTCAACTGATGACGATGAAGAAACAGTTCTTTCAGTACTGAACTCGGGCGCCCACGACTTCATTAAAAAAGGAAACTATACCCGCCTGGTACCTGCGATTATTCGCGAAACTGAAGCATATACTAAGCTGACGAAGGCAACCGAGGAGGCAAAAAAGCAGAAACAGCTTGCGTATACCATGATCATGCAGAACCCCATGCCATTGATGATCTTTACAACAAAAATGGACATAAAACTGGCCAATGAAGCCTTCCTGACACTCTGCGGTTGGTCAGAGGAGCGCCTCCAGAAGATGAACATGAAAGAGTTTAAAGTCCTGGAGAAGAGTGGCCGTGGGATCCGGGAAGCCGTCGATACAAAGAAAGGTGTTACCGGTGAGATTGTTGTCGAATTCCCGACCGGAGTCAAGTATCTCGTGCAGAACACTGTCCCGCTCCTCGACCTGGCGGGTGAGATTGTCAGCATGATGGCCACCTATCAGGACAACACCGAAAAACGCAGAATAGACATGTCAAAAAAGGAACTTGCGGATTTCACGGATGTCTATGTTACCAGCCTCTCATCGAATCTCGGGATGCTTGCGACTGGAAATCTTGGATTTGATCTTACTATTGCTACCCCCAATGAAAATACAATGGAAGCACATGCCAATTTTTCCGGGATCAATAATAATCTCGCGGATGTCCAGGGCGCCCTTACCCACATGATTGCCGACGCAAATATGCTTGCAAAGGCGGCAGTGGAGGGAAAACTCAAGATGCGTGCAGACGCAAGCCGTCACCTCGGAGATTTCCGGAAGATCATTGAGGGTGTCAACGACACCCTGGATTCTGTAATGGGCCCCGTAAACGAAGCGATGCGTATGGCAAACGAGTTTGCAAAATGCAACTTTTCGACCCGTGTTGATGATACCCTTCACATGGAAGGTGATTTCATCAAGTTCAAAGAGGCCCTCAATAATACCGGTATTGAGGTCTCAAAAGCAGTCGACCTGATCAACCGCCAGATTATGGATCTTGCATCGAGTGCACAGGAAGCGAATGCCAGTATCGAAGAAGTGGCATCCGGCGCTGAACATATTGCCAGGAACGCACAGGGTGTAAGTGAAAATGCAGAACGAGGTAATGATGGGATCAGCCAGGTCTTACGGGCGATGGAAGACCTCAACCAGACGGTTACAGATGTTGCCCTGAAAGCTGAGCGGGTCTCACACCTTGTCAACACCGGTGCAAAAATCCCCAGAACCACCGGAATAAAATTCCCCAGCTATGTATTAGCGAAGAGATAAAAATACCCAGTGGTCACTGAAGTGACCTTGGAATAAGACCTTGGCTTCTTCGCTCTTTAAGGCGATAG